>CBEVZO010000359.1:0-4872 GCA_965554365.1 uncultured Anaerolineae bacterium | reverse complement strand
CGATAAGGTGCGCGGGTTCGAAGTCACGATTGTGACCTCCGCGCAAACCGACGAAGAAGGCCGCCGCCTGCTCGCTATGATGGGGATGCCCTTCCGCGAGCGCTAAGTGGTGCATCTATTGGAGAGAGTAACGCATGGCAAAGAAGTGCATGATTGCTCGTGAAGAGCGCCGGAAGTACAAGGTGCGCGTGCGGAATCGTTGCCAGTTCATTGATCCCAATTCGGGAAAAGTCTGCGGGCGTCCGCGCGGGTATCTGCGCCGGTTTGGGCTGTGCCGTATTCACTTCCGTGAACTTGCGCTCGAAGGCAAGATTCCCGGCGTAGTGAAGTCAAGCTGGTAAAGCATCGGAGTAAAAAATGGTTAGTGACCCGATTGCCGATATGTTGACCCGGATTCGCAATGCGCTGCTGGCGCAACACGCCAGTGTCGCCATTCCCCTTGCTAAAATAAAGGTGGAATTGGCACGCATTCTCAAAGAAGAAGGGTACGTCGAAGACTACGAGATCGCGGAAGGCGAGCCTGTGGGTGCCATCGTGATCAAGCTTAAATACTGGGGTCCCCGTCGCGAACGCCGCGCGGTGATCTCGGAAATTAAGCGTGTCAGCAAGCCTGGCCGCCGTATATACGTCGGCAAGGACGAAATTCCCTGGGTGCTGAGTGGGATGGGTATTGCCATCTTGACGACGCCGCAGGGACTTATGACCGGCCAGCAAGCGCGCCGGAAGGGCATTGGCGGCGAGGTACTCTGCTACGTCTGGTAGCAGTAAGCAGAGCGCCAACCTACGCCTGAACTGGGCCTCCGGATGTCAGTAGAGGGGCTGGGCGAGGATGTGCGACGGCATTCGTCTTGCATATCACCATCGCCCAGAGGCTCTACGCCGCGTCCCGGCCCAGCCAGATGCTCCTTGGCGCACCAAGTTGGAGTAGCAAAGAAAGGTACAGAACCGTGTCACGTATTGGGCAACAACCGGTTCCGATCCCGCCCAAGGTTCAAGTCGCGATTGATGGGAGCGAGGTCACTGTCAAGGGGCCTAAGGGTCAATTGTCCCATAAGTTCCCGGTCGAAATGACCATCAAAGAAGATGATGGCAATGTGATCGTGGAACGTCCCACCGATATGAAGCACCACCGGGCCTATCATGGCACGACGCGCGCGTTGATCAACAATATGGTGATCGGCGTCAGCAAGGGCTTTGAGAAGGCCTTGACTATCGAAGGTGTGGGTTACCGCGCCGAGATGGAAGGCAAGACCCTGGTGATGCATGTGGGTTTTTCGCACCCCGTGCCTGTAGAACCGCCGCCGGACGTGGAGTTTGTGGTCGAAGAACGTGGCCGCTTGATCCGCATCCAGGGGATCGACAAGCAAGTTGTGGGCGAGCTGGCGGCTAATATCCGCAAGCTGCGTCCGCCGGAACCCTACAAGGGTAAGGGCGTGCGGTATCAGGGCGAATATGTCCGCCGCAAAGCTGGTAAAGCCGGCAAAATTGGCTAGGCTGTAGTAGTGCGTAGAGAGTGATAGCTGATGAGTGAAAAAAGTCGCAAAGCCCGTATTCGTCGTCACCGGCGTGTACGCGCCAAAATCTCCGGCACATCTATACGGCCCCGCCTGAACGTATACCGGAGTCTGGGCCATATCTATGCTCAGGTGATCGACGATACGGTGGGTCATACGCTGGTGTCGGCTTCGACAGTGGACCGCGAATTGCGCGCCCAGATCGAAGGCAAAGGTAAAACCGAAGCTGCGAAGCTGGTCGGCGAATTGGTCGCCAAGCGTGCGCAGGAAGCCGGTGTCAAGCAGGTCGTCTTTGACCGTGGCGGGTTCAAGTATCATGGCCGTATCAAGGCCCTGGCCGATGCCGCACGCGAAGCCGGACTGAAATTTTAACACACAACAGAACCAGGCGGGTCGCCGGGCTGTGAGTTTGCAGTCTGGCCCCCGCAGCGGATTTGTGGGAGATAATCATGGGTAGACGAGAGCCTCGGCGTAACGAGGACCGTGAAGAACTCGATGAGCGCGTAATTGATATCACCCGCGTCGCCAAAGTGGTCAAGGGTGGTCGCCGGTTTGCCTTCCGTGCTGTGGTTGTTGTTGGCGACAACAAGGGCCAAGTGGGGATCGGCATCGGCAAGGCACGCGGCGTGCCGGATGCGATCCGCAAGGCAGCCGAGCGCGCGCGGCGTGATATGCACCAGGTCGTGCTTTCGGGCACAACCATTCCGCACCCGATCACGATCAAGCGCGGTGGCGCAGTGGTTATGCTCAAGCCAGCGTCCCCCGGTACGGGTGTGATCGCGGGCGGCGGCGTGCGTGCGGTACTGGAAGCAGCCGGTGTGCGCGACATCCTGAGCAAGAGCCAGGGCAGCGCGAATATCCTCAACGTCGCACACGCGACCGTTGACGCGCTGGATGCACTAGTGGACGCGAGAGAACTGGCAGCGATGCGCGGCAAAGACCCCGCAACGCTTAAGCCATTCTGGAAGCGCGGGAGCAAGGGTAATGAGTGAGAAAAAACTGCGCGTTACCCTGGTCAAAAGCCCAATTGGGTACACGAAACGCCAAAAAGGGACCGTCAAGGCGCTGGGTTTGCGTAAGATGAACGCCAGCGTGGTCCACAACGACACCCCGCCGATTCGTGGCATGATCAACGCGGTCAGCCACCTGGTTAAGGTGGAGGAAATCGAAGCATGAAGTTACACGAACTACGCCCCGATAAAGGCGCGACCAAAAAACGCAAGCGCGTCGGTCGTGGTCACAGCGCCGGGCAGGGTAAAACTGCCGGTCGCGGGACCAAGGGCCAGGGCGCACGGCGTGGCGGCGGCAAGGGGCCATACTTTGAGGGTGGTCAGCTTCCGCTGGTGCGGCGTCTGCCATTCAAGCGCGGTTTCACCAACATTTTCCGTATCGTTTACCAGGAAGTGAACCTGGACGAACTCGCCGCAGCGTTCAGCGCGGGCGATACCGTGAACCCGGAAACGTTGGTCGAGAAGAACCTGATCAAGAAAGCGACCGGACCGGTCGTGATCTTGGGGCGCGGCGAGTTGGGCATCAAGCTCGACGTCAGCGCGCACCGCTTTTCCAAGAGCGCTCAGGAACAGATTGAAAAGGCGGGCGGCTCTATCACCAAGCTGGAACTGCTGGTGAAGGGCGCACGCGCTACCGTCAAGAAGCTGCGCAAAGAGCAGTTGGCGGCCTTGCGTGCCAAGCAGGACGCAAAATAACACTGCAACAGTTACCAGACCGGGGCCGCGCGTTGCACTTAGTACACCACTGAGACTAGCGCACCCCGGTGCTGGTGTATACCGGGCGCTGAATCCGGTTTGCCGTTGGGAGCCAGCGGCATAATGCGGGTGGAGCGACAGTAAGACGGTCCACTTAAGGACTGCAAGTTGCTGAGAAACCCGAAGTCAAAGGCTTTAGGCTTTGGTAGCTCACGGAAACATCTACGGATAACTAGCGATAAGGACATAGACCATTATGATCGAGGCGCTGCGCAACGCATTTCGATTGCCTGACCTCCGGCGCAAAATCCTTTATACCGGGCTAATTCTGGTGATCTACCAGTTCGCCGCGCATGTGACGGTCCCTGGTGTAGATCGGCAAGCGCTGGACGAGTTGTTCCGGGATGACAATCAAGGGTTCCTGAGCGTACTCAATCTGCTCTCTGGTGGGGCGGTATCCAACTTCAGCGTGATCGCCAATGGTGTGTATCCGTACATCACGGCCTCGATCATCCTGCAATTGTTGGTCCCGATCATCCCGGCGCTGGAAGCGATCTCAAAGGAACCGGGTGGGCAGGAAAAGATCAACCGCTACACTTACTATCTGGCGATTCCGATGGCGGCACTGCAAGCAATCGGCCAGATCAATATCTTCCAGAGTCAGGTTGATCAGATGTTGCAGGGCCGGCACTTGATACCCGGCTTTGGGTTCGGCAGTGGTGATGATTTACTCACCACTGTGTCGGTGGTCTTTACCATGACCGCCGGAACGATGTTCGCGATCTGGCTGGGTGAGTTGATCACTGAACAGGGTATCGGCAACGGTATCTCGATCATCATCTTCGCCGGTATCGTGGCTCGTGTGCCCTCCAACCTGTACAATACGTTGCAGACGAACTTCGTCTTCAACATCCTGTCTTTCACCCTCCTGACGCTGCTCACGGTGGTCGTGATTGTCGTCATTCAAGAAGGCACACGACGTATACCTGTGCAATACGGGAAGCGTGTGCGTGGTCGCAAGCTGTACGGCGGCGGCGCGACGCATGTCCCGTTGAAGGTCAACACCGCTGGCATGATCCCGCTCATCTTCGCCCAGTCCATTGTGACGTTCCCGGCGATTGTGGCGGGCTTCTTCAGCGGCACAGTTGCCACGCGCGTGCAGGATATGTTCGGTAACCAGCAAGGGCTGATTTACTGGGCCATCTACTTCTTATTGGTGGTAGGGTTCACCTACTTCTATACGGGAGTGATGATCCAGAACCAGAATCTCGCGGAGAACCTGCAAAAGAACGGCGGGTTTGTGCCGGGTATCCGTCCCGGTCGCCGCACCCAGGAGTACATCAACCGCATCGTGAACCGCATTACGCTGGTCGGTGCGATGTTCCTGGGTCTGGTCGCGATCATGCCTGGTGTGATGCAGGTGATTCAACGGCTGGTTCTCGGCGAGGCTGCCGTCAACCGCAACCCGGCGCTGGTTATCAGCAGCGCGGGGCTGATCATCGTTGTGGGTGTGGTGATCGACACCATGCGCCAGCTCGAAGCGCAGCTCACCATGCGTAACTACGACGGGTTCATGCGCTAACGGTACGCGTAAACTCTAGGGGCGTATTCAATACGCCCCTACTAATCACTGTAGACTGTTAACCAACTAT
>CBEVZO010000358.1:0-4876 GCA_965554365.1 uncultured Anaerolineae bacterium | reverse complement strand
CGCTTTCCTCTACGGCGGTTGAAACCGCGTAGCTTCCAGCGTCCAATTTCTGTGAGAATCGCGAATCGACTTGATTCTCAGGCTAACGGTGGATATGCTAGTAGACATGGTATCAAGATCACAGTATTGCACACCAATGCTTGACGAATCGCCAACGGTTGGAAAGGTGGGAACCCCCGTGTCCTGAAAGACCGTCTTCTTAAGGGGAGACTGGACAGAGGGTGCCCTACCGCTGGTGGTAGGGTTTTTTTTGTGCCAAGGATAAGCAGTAACAGACAATGACGGTCGCAGAACGCCAACAACAACCAACAACCGCTGACAACCCCGCATGGCAAGACTTGTTTGCGCAAGGGCAACAAGCAGGATTCATCACCTATGATGATATCCTGGCTCGTTTCCCGGCGCTCGAACAAGATGTTGAATTGCTGGACGTGCTGTTAGAGGAATTGAATAACGCCGGGATCGAGGTCGTAGAACGCGCGCCCGACAAAACGGGTGTTGCAACAGCAAAGGATCAAGCTGCTGCAGAGGCAGAAAAAGAAGCCGTCCTCAATCCAAGCGCCCTCGTCGCCGATCTGGTCAAAGACGCCGGGTATCAGCAAGCGTTGGATACCGACGATGTCGTGGGCCTGTATCTGAAAGAAGCTGGGCGTGTTCCGCTGCTGAACGCCGAAGAAGAAGTAGCGCTCGCCAAACGCATGGAAGCCGGGCTGTTCGCGAAAGAACAGCTTGCCGAGATGGACGATATGCTCTCCGGAAACGACCGGCGTGAAATGGACGCTATTATCGAGGATGGCGATGCGGCACAGGAATACTTAGTGCGCGCCAATTCGCGACTGGTGATCAGCGTGGCGAAAAAGTACATTGGGCGCGGTGTGCATTTCCTGGACTTGATCCAGGAAGGCAACATTGGCCTGATCCGTGCCGCACGCAAATTTGAGTGGCAGCGCGGGCACAAGTTCAGCACGTACGCCACTTGGTGGATTCGACAAGCTGTAAGCCGTGCAGTAGCGGATCAGGGTCGCACGATTCGCGTGCCGGTACACATGGGCGATCAGATCAACCGGCTGCGGCGCATTTCCACACAACTGACGCAGGAATTGGGCCGCGATCCGACGAACGACGAACTTGCTGATGCGATGGAAACCACGCCCGACAAAATCAGCAACTTAATCGAGATTTCGCGGCGTCCGATCAGCCTGGAAACACCCATCGAAGAAGACGCCGATTCGGAATTTGGCGATTTCATCGAGGACAAGTCCAGCCCCAAACCGGCAGAGATTGTCACACAGAACTTGCTGCGCGAGCATCTGGAACAGGTACTCGCCCGTCTGCCAGAACGTGAAGCGCATATCCTGCAACTGCGCTACGGATTGCTGGATGGTGAGACGCATACACTGGAAGAAGTGGGGCAGCAAATCGGTGTGACGCGCGAACGTGTGCGCCAGCTTGAGGCTCAAGCACTCAACCGCCTGCGACATTCGTCGGCTTACTCGCTGCTGCAAGACTATCTAATCGACTTGTAGGAGACCGCGATGGCAAAACACGCACCCCGGTTGTGGCCGTTAGCTCTGATGGCAGGCGGAATCATCTTGCTATTAGACAACTTTCTGCTGATCGACCTGGATGTGACCCCCTACTGGCCCGTGTTACTGGTCGCGGTGGGGTTGCAACTCCTGCTGCGTGGCGACATCGCACCAAGCTGGCAAGCGCACACTTTTGGCATCACGCGCGGCAGCGTGCAATCCGCAGCAATTGAGATCGAAAGCGGCGAACTGGATGTGCAACTCCGCGCGCTAAACAGACCAGGCCGCTTAATCGCGGGGCAGTACACTGCTCGCTCACGGCCCGATCTGCGCGTGCGTAACAATCACGCCCTGCTGCGCATGCAGCGCGGCCAAAGCTGGTGGCTCTCGTTAGCGGATTGGGATGTGGGGCTGGCGAACGATCTGCCTTGGGGCGTACTGGTTAGCAGCCATCTGGGGCAGCTTGACGTTGATCTACACGATCTCACCATCAACCGCGCGCATATAGCATCCGGCTTTGGCAGCGTGAATATCACCTGTCCTCAACGTGCGGAGAGCGCCGTTGTCGCACGCTCTACGTTTGGCGACGTGCGCGTAACCCTACCCGAACGCAGCCGTGTGCGCGTGCAAGTCAAGACTGGCCCCTTCGGACGCGTGAAAATCGACGCGGAACGCTTCACGCAAATCGACGCGCGCACCTACGTCACACACTTTATCGACGATAATGAAGACGATATTGAGCAGCAGGTCGTTGATCTCGACGTGACCGTGACTACCGTCTTCGGCTCGATTGTCGTGACGTGATCCGCACAACGCATCCATACACACATAACAAAAGCCGGTGTACTGTCACACCGGCTCGTTTTTTGTGACACCACAATTACTCTGAGGATTTCAGCGGAATCACGGGTGGGCACTTCCATGCCTCGGCGGGTGTCTCCGCGCGCATATCCTTGAATTTGGGCAGAATCCCGCACGCAAAACACTGATCGCGACAATCCACGCGTGTATCACCCCGCTGCGACCACGCATAATCCTGCGCCAAAAACGACTTCTTGACCGCAATATCGATGTGATCCCAGGGAAATACCTCGTCCAGCGCCCGTTCGCGGTGTGTGTAAAAGTCCATTTCCAAACCCACATCCTCAAACGCCTGCGCCCAGGCCGCATGATCGTGATGTTCCCGCCAGCCGTCAAACTTCGTGCCCAGTTCCCACGCGCGCTGAATCACAGCGCCTATGCGCCGGTCCCCCCGGCCAAGGAACGCTTCGAGCAACGTTTCTGCGGGCTGGTTCCAGCGCAGATGTAAACCGCGCCCGCGTAGTTCGCGCTTGAGCAACGCCTGCTTCGCGCGTACCTGATCCAGTGTATCCAACGGAACCCACTGGAACGGAGTGTGCGGCTTGGGTACAAACGTACTCACGCCCACATTGACCTTCGCCTTCGCGCCGTGAAGCTTGTACCCCTCCGCCAATACGCGTTTTGCGAGATCAATGATCGCCTGCACATCCTCTAACGTCTCGCTGGGATGCCCGATCATAAAATACAACTTGATCGTCACCCACCCCCGCGAGTACACCTCCCTCGCGATTCGAATCAACTGCTCATCCGGCACAGCCTTGTTGATGATCTTGCGCATCCGCTCCGTCGCGGCTTCCGGCGCAAACGTGAACCCGCTGCGACGCGTCTCTTGCAGCGCATTCATCAGATCAACACTGACCGACTCGATACGCAGACTCGGCAGGCTGATACCCATATTCTCGCCCTGAAACTCGTCCGCAATGGCCGCTACAAGTTCCTTGACGTGCGTATAGTCGGAGGAGGACAGGCTGAGTAGCCCCAGCTCATCAAACCCAGTACTGCGCACGATTTCTCTGGCGGCAGCGATCACTTCCTCTACTGTGCGTTCGCGTACCGGACGCGTCACCATCCCGGCATGACAAAAGCGGCAGCCACGCGTGCAGCCGCGCATAATCTCAATCGGCGCGCGGTTATGGACGGTGTCCACACGCGGAACGAGAAACTTGGTGAATGGCGGCGGCAGCACTGGCACAATGCGCTTACGCACGACAGGCGACGCTTCCGGCACGTTCGGCGCAACCTCCGCCACTGTGCCGTCAGCATGATAGCGCACATCATAGAAGCGCGGCACATAGAGGCCCTCAATTTGCGCCAGCGCGCACAACTGCTCCTCACGTGACGCCCCGGGCATGGCCTGCAACGCGCGCGCGACCTCCAGAATAATCTCCTCGCCCTCGCCAATCGCGAAAGCATCAATGAAATCCGCCATCGGCTCCGGGTTGAAGCACGCATGGCCGCCCGCGAGCACAACTGGATAACTGGCGTCGCGCTCCGCTGCATGCAGTGGCATCCCGGCGAGATCAAGCATGTTCAGCGTGTTGGTATACAACTGTTCGTAAGGCAAACTGACCGCCAGTAGATCGAAATCGCGGATTGCGCGTTTGCTCTCTAATCCGTACAGCGGCAGTGTCTCGCGCCGCATAACAGCTTCCATGTCCGTCCAGGGACTAAACACACGATCCGCGAACATATCCGACTGGTCGTTGATAATGCCGTACAGAATCATCAACCCCAGGTTCGACATGCCCAGATCGTAGATATCAGGGAACGCCATCGCCACACGGAACGACACCGCGTCCCAGTTTTTCACGACGCTGTTGTATTCGCCGCCCACGTAGCGCCCCGGCTTTTGCACAGTCAACAACACACGATCCAGCGTGCGCATGATCTGTTCGGGCGTCGGGTGAGTACTCCGATGCATAGGTCGATGTCACCTCTCAGATTATTTCAATTGGGGTTTAGAATATTAAATATCGAGGCACGGGTCAAGGGTGATCAATGAATTCAGTCGGAATCGCCTCCGCCAACCAAACATCATCGTTGCCCAAATAAAAGTCGATGCCTGCCACATGCGCCCGCCGCGCCCGCACCACGAGAATCACAGGCCGGGAATCATGACGGCTGCCAACTTGCCGCGCGGTATCATGATCCGAGGACAAATGCACATACTGACGGCTCATTGGTTTCAACCCTTCGACCAAAATCAACTCAGTGTGCGCGGGCGATGTACCGTGATACAACACTTCCGGTGGCTCGGTAGCCGTTTTTTCGACTTTCTCCAGCAGCGAATGTCCGTAGTAGGCACGGATGCGCCCATTATCTAGCTCATACCGTTTTTTATCAGCCACCGCGATCATGACCTCCAAATCTTTGACTGTCAGATCACACCAGGGACGACGCACTCGCAGCACCGCAAGCAAATCATCAACCGCGACCCACCCCGCACTATTCAGTTCCAATCCATATTGCTCAGGCGCGTGACGCAGCGC
>CBEVZO010000357.1:0-4884 GCA_965554365.1 uncultured Anaerolineae bacterium | reverse complement strand
GCTGAAGCGTGGTATTAAGATCATTAAACTCGCGCCGGATGCGTTCCAAATCTTCACGCTGTGTTCCCATAATATGCGGCTCCATGCGTAGCTGGTGGACGGTTAGAACTCAAACACGCGCTGCACGGTCGGCTGCTCGTATTCCGCGCCGCCGGTCAGCACACGCAGATTCTCGCGTACCTGCACCTCGCCCGCGCCGTGTGAATGCCCGCACAGCACCAAACACTCGCGGTCGGCGGGCTGGTCCGCCATGACCTCTAACAGCACGTCGCCCACCGCCTGACAGGTGAAAAACGGCAGAAAGTTATCATCGGAAAGCTGGCCCTCATGCCAGCACGTCTCCTTGAACGGCGGCACATGCGTCACGACGATCACCCGGCGATGTGTCGCGAGTGCCTGGGGCAGCAGATCGCGCAGCCGTGCGGCCTCGACATCGCCCAACGCATTCAGATGCGCCAACCGCGCTGCTTCGCTCAGCCCGGTGAGTTCGTGGATCAGCAAGAAGTCGTTGAGCATGACCCAGGAATTCTGGTAGTCCCCGATGCGCCCATCACCCCACCCGTCCACGCCGACGACGGCAGTCTCCGCGCTGAGCGCCACGATACCGGTTTCGGGCAGATAGCGCAGCCGCCGCGACTCGCCGCAGTAGACGCTCACGACCTCGCGGATCGCGCCCAGCGAGCCGTGATAGAAGTCGTGGTTGCCGAGGACGAAGTAGACCGGAAAACGCAGGATCATGTCGAACAGGCGCAGATAGGCCAGCAGGCGTGGTGCATCACCGATATCGCCGCTGATCAGCCACACGTCCGGTTTTTGCAGGCTCACCTCCGCCAGGAAGTTAAGAATCTGCGGCTGACCGAGGAAGTTGAGGTGTAGGTCAGTGGACCACGCGATACGCATAAAAGGAGCTGCTCCTTCTGGGAAAACAGACTTTTGGGATTGTGTGGTCAGGCCTCACCCCCCTCAATCCCCCCTCTCCATCCAAGACGGTTCAATCTCGCTGTCGCTCGAAAGAACCTATGGAGAGGAGGGAAGTTGCGTTGCACACACATGCCCCCTCTTTCTCCATCTCAGATGAGGAAAGGGGGCGCGTGACCTGCGGTCACGTTGGGGATAGGGGCCTGACCACACGATCACCGCAGATTCTCGTCTTCAATTATAGTGCTACACACGCCGTTAACACTCAGGCGGTGCGAAATCAGGCTCCGCGTGGATGTCGAGCGCGACGATCACGCGGCGGTAGGGTGTGTAGTACGCGGTGACGTGCGTGTCTTCCGGCAATGCCTCACGCAGCGCCTCGTGATACTCGAACAGCGCGTCCCCGATTTGCAAGTTGTCAATCGCGCCGGACTCCGTATAACGGTCATCGCGATAGGTCACGCGCCCGGTGACGCGGCGCACAATCCGCGCACTGAGATCGCGCTGCAAATTGTGTTCCGGCTCCGTATGGCGGATAGCACTCCACAAGCCGCGCCAGACAAACCAGTAGCCGACCAGCACGCCCAGCAGCACCACGATGGAGATCGGCACGCCCAACAAGCGTAACCCCAGCGCATCCTGCTGCACCGCATCGATCAGGCCCGCGACGCCCGCAAACGCGAAAAAACTGGTGCAACCGCCCAACGTCAACGCGCTGCAAAACGCCTCGCGCCGCGTATCAAACTGCTGCTCGCGTGCCAGTTCCGGCAGCAGCGTGCATTGGCGCGCCGAGAGTTTTCCGCGCCGGTTCTCCGTGAGGTCATCCGGCGTGCAGCGCAGCACATCGCATACCGCAGAGGACGCAGTGTGGGCGTCGGTCACGGCGAGACCGTCGCACGTTCCAGGGGCAGCCAAATCTCGAACGTGCTGCCCTGCCCTACCGTACTTTCCACCGTGATACCCCCTTGATGCGCCTCCACAATATACTTGGCGATGAACAGACCCAACCCTGTGCCGCGCGTGGTACGCGCCGCATCCACGCGGAAAAAGCGGTCGAAAATCTTGTCCATGCCCTGTGCGGAAATGCCTGCACCCGCGTCTTGAATCCGCAGACCCGCATGATCGTCACGGCGGTACAGGCGGATGCTAATCACACCTTCTACCAGCGAGAACTCGATAGCGTTCTTGATGATTTCGCGGACGGCACGCGTCAATTGGCGTTCATCCGCCTGCACGGTCAGCGGCATTTCCAGGTCGAGGTCCCAATGCAATTGTTTTGTCGCGGCCTGTGTCGACACTGCGGCTAGCGCATGATGCACGAGTCGGCGGAGGTCAACGGCAGCGGTTTCTAACGCGATGTCGCCGCTCAGTTGCACGGCATAGAGCATGTTGTTCACCATGCGGCTCAAAAAATCCACCTGGGCCTCGATCTGGTCGGCGCGTGTATGGCGTTGTGCGTCATCCTGAGACGCTTTGAGAAGGTAACTGCTCGTGCTGATCACGCTCAACGGGGTGCGGAACTCGTGCCCCGCATCTGTGATAAAGGCTTGCAGCACACGGCTGCGTTCCTGTTCCAATTGCAATTGTAGTTCTTTCTGCCGCGCCTGTTTTAGTTCCGTGATATCTTCCAACACCACCACATAATTCTTAATCTCAGCATCGCCCACGCGGATCGGTGAAACCGAGACGATAGTCTCGCATAGTGCGCCATTTTTCTTTGGACAGACCAACTCACCTTGCCATTCACTCCCCGCTGAAATATCGGGCCAGATACGCTCAAACGCGCTTTCCCGCCACAACATCGCGATAGGCTGTCCCAACACATCCGACGCGGCATACTCTAACACACGACAAAACGAGTCGTTCACAAACTCAATCACCGCCGCCGCATCCAGAATAACCACCATGCTGGCGCTGGCTTGCACCGCATTCGACAGCTTGCGGATCGTCTCTTGCTCGCGCTGGCGCACAATCAAATGCCCGATTGTGACGCCATATAAGCGCAGTAGTTCCGGCTCGTAGCTTTGCATGGGCCGTTGGCGAATCAGGTTATCTGCCGTCATGAAGCCGACAAAGCGCCCCCGGTCCAACAGCGGCACGGAGAGATGCCAGCCGGAACCAACGACAGTCGAGTGATTGTTGCGCAGCGCAACATTATCGCGGAGTATGCGGGGTTCCGTCTTGCCGTTGACATATTCCTTCACATGCGTGTCAGCATAGGGCCACCGGGCTTCACGTTCGTCACGCACCTGGCCTGCTTCATCCACGCCATATGTGCCCACCATCATCTGCTGTTCAGCATCAAGAAACCAGATGCTCAGCCGGTCAAAGCCCAGACGATGAATCCCCAGATCAATGCTGCAACGACACACCGCATTCGCCGATTCCGTGTCCGCCAGTTCGAGCGCGATCTCGTGCAACACTTTGAGCTTCTCGCGGAATTGGTAGTCCACGTCCTCACGGCGGCTGAGTTCGCGCCACACGCGCTTGTGCAGCGATAAATCTTCCAGCGCATAGTGCAGCACATGCGCGCCGTCGTGCAGCATCAGGTGTTTGCGCACACGGACCGGCAGATCATGACCATCGCGCCGCCGGTAACGACAGTCGTAGACCTGTATCTCGGTGGCCGACTCTACATAGGTCACGCGGCTCGCCGCTGTATCATCCTGATGTACCTCCAGATCGTCAATGGTACGCGTCTGGAGTTCTGCCAAACTAAAGCCAAAGAATTGCAACGCGTGGGGATTCGCATCAAGAACGCGCTGCGTGGCAGGATCGACGTATAGCACCATATCGCCCGCGTACTGGTCGAGGTCTTCATTCTGAGCAGCGTGGTCCAGCAATACTTGAGCTTGCTGATATTCCAGCGCGATGGCTTCTAGTTGCGTGATGCGCTGGCGCAAGCGTGCCAGTTCGTCGCGCACAGGATCACTTCTGCCTGTGCTGTTGTTTGCATTCATTGTGGTGACTCGACCTTTAGCAGCGCCTCGCAGCGTGATTTCGACACGCCGACAGTATGCCCATTGTGCCACACCCCGCTTGCTATGAGCAAACGGAACCCTCACCGCCGCAAATTCGTCGTATGATAAAGGTTAGGTGATGGTTAAAAGGAGCTACGATGATATACAAACAGTTTCGGTGGTTAACGTTAGTGTTGGCGCTGGTCTTGATCGGCGGTGTGGTGCTGCCCACTGCCGCCCAGGACGGCAATCCGTTGGACGCGATTCGCGCGGACTATCCGCGTGTGGATGGCTCGACCTCGGCCCGACCATTGCAGCGCGTGATCGCCGCAGAGGTACACGGCCTGCCCTGGATGTGGATGTATGCCGACGCGTATTTCATCGCGGCGGGTCTGGCACAGACTGACATCGGCCACATGGACCGCGTGATAGCCGCAGAGTCGATCTTTGGCATCCGTCACAACGGAACGCACGACGCATACATGAACCTGATCGCGGGCGATGCGGAATTTATTCTCGTGGCGCGGCAACCCTCGCAGGACGAAATCGACGCCGCGCAGAATGCAGGCGTCACGCTCGATGTGCAACCGGTCGCGTATGATGCGTTCGTGTTCGTGGTCAACACGGATAACCCGATCACATCGCTAACGCTGGACGAAGTGCGCGGCATCTATACCGGCGCGATCACGGATTGGGGCGCATTGGGCGTCACACAGCCCATCGCAAACGCCGACGGCAATCCGATTGATGCGTTCACGCGCAATCCCAATTCCGGCAGCCAGGAGTTGATGCTGTCGCTGGTGATGGGCGATCTGCCGATCATTGATGCGCCGGACATGATCCAGATAGGCATGGCGGGGCTGATCAACGGGGTGAACTATTCGCCCTACGGCATCGGCTATTCGGTGTATTTCTACGCCAGTTTCATCAACCCCGGCGATCACACCAAGTTGATCGGCGTGGAGGGCGTGGTCCCGACGTTTGAGACGATTGCGGACGGGTCGTA
>CBEVZO010000356.1:0-4892 GCA_965554365.1 uncultured Anaerolineae bacterium | reverse complement strand
TACGCGGGAGCAGGAGTCTATGCAACGCAAATTTACGCTCTTCCGTGCCTGATAGCCGGGCGCATACGCAGTATAAACCATAGTATAACACACTTTAAATTATTTTAAAGATCAGGAGCGGAGGTTGATAGGGCAGCAGAATCACAGCGGGACGTGCGGCGGTGGGCCGAGCGTCCCGGTGTTGGTTTATGCTGTTGGTGGTGCGGCGGAGGCGCGAGTTAGTCGTCCTCTGGCCGCAGCAGGGGCCGGAACTTTGGCCCGTAGACGATGATGCCGCGCGCGCCATCTGTGCGCTGCTTGCGGATCACCATTTCCACGCGCATTCCAATCGCCGGTGCGCTGTCCAGATCAGTGAGCTGCGCCGTCACCAGCGGACCTTCGTCCAGCTCGACCAGCGCCAGCACATACGGCGCGAAGGGCGCGAATTCCTCTGCGGGAGCCGCTACGATACTGAAGCTATAGACGGTCCCTTTGCCGCTGAGCGGGAATACCTCGGCGTCGCCCTCAACGTTGAGCGGCTGCGCCTGCCGGAACTGGTCCCAATAGGCGACCTGGTGCTGAATGCGGTCATGTGTACCATCGTGTGTGGTCATACGAGCGTGATCCTGTGGCGCTAGCGGGCCGCACGCACGAACGCGGGCGTGTCCTCGACCTGCGCCTCATCCGTCAGGAGCGCGAAGACATAGACGTCTTGCGGGCGGGTGTTCGACGGAGTTTGCTGCGGCAGCATCACCGCGCCGGTTGCGGGGCAGCGAGTCGCCAGGAGTTTGCTGCGGGTCTGCTTCAAACGCCAGTTGCGTGTGATATCCATGTGGTTCCTCCAAAGTTGCGTCAGCGATTGCGCATGTTGCGTCGTGTGATTTCGTGAACGAAGCATTTGCGCGAATTCTCACAAAGTCGCGTTGAGTTTATTTATACGGCATTTTGTCTCCCAAAAACTACCAGGATGCGATCTGATAGGTTTTGACAGTCGGGTTTCCCCTTAATGCAATGGCAAGGGTTGTGTGTGACTGTGCGCGTTTCTGTGTTTGTGGAGTGTCTGATCAGGCTCCCATCCCCCAATCTCTGTTCCCCATCCGAGATTAAGAAAGGGGGGTGAGGCCGTTCTGCGCGTAATCGAATATCCGCGCAGCAAAAACTCAGCACACCACACATAAGGACAGCTCATAAGTACTAGAACGCATGTGCTAATTATGGTATCATGCTCTCAACACGGCAGCCCAACCGGGCGCGGACCTGTAAAAAGCCGGACATGGTGGGATAGGTGACCGTTATCAACCGCGAGGGTGAGTCCTGTGCGGGCTGCCGAGATTTTCATGGGACACAGATCGCTGCGGATTGAAACCCGCAGCTACGCACAAGCAAAGGACGCTCAAGCGCCCTGGCACGCGGTAGTAGTATTGCGGTGAATGCTTTTGACTTTGCTTTTAGCTAATCGCTAACCGCTAACGGCTGAAAGCTGTTTTTCAGGAGGTGTGAATGCGTGAGTGCGACGACTCAGAATAGCAAACGTCCGGCGCGAGAACTGCGCGTGTGCCGCGCGATCCGGTTGTTGGCGGAAGGGATGCCAGAGCGCGCCGTCGCGGCGGAGGTGCGCGTCACGCGGCAGACGATGGATAAGTGGCAGCAGGACGCGGAGTTTCGGGCGCTGCTCAAGATTATGCGTGAACATGGGCGGCTGCGCGAAGTGCTGCGAGAGTTGAACGCGCTCTCGATGGAGGCGGTGAATGTACTGAAGGATAAGCTCAACCACAGCGATGACCGCATCGCGGTGCAGGTGGCGCGCGACGTGTTGGACCGGATCGGTGCGACACGCGGCGCACGGGTGGAAGATTCGTCGGAACAGGTGATTCGTGTGGAGTATGTGACCCGTGACGGTAAAACTTATGCGTCCGCACCCTGGGCAGAGCGACATCCTCCGGCATCCGGCACGGTTCAAGGTGCTGGTGACGGGGCGGCGGTTCGGGAAGACGGAGACAGGTAAGATTCTGCTGGTTGAGCGCGCGCTCGCGGGACGAGTGTGTTGGTGGATCAGCCCCTCGTTTCGTATGGCGCACGATGTGTGGTGCAGCCTGAAAACGGCGCTCGACGGCGCGATTGCGCACAAAAATGAAACCATGCACCAGCTTGATCTGCACGGCGGCGGCGTGATCCGTGTGCAAAGCGGGCACGATCCGAATGCGCTGCGTGGTTCCGGGCTGGACCTCGCGGTGCTGGACGAGGCCGCGTACATGCACGCTGATGTGTGGCAGGCGGCGATCCGTCCGGCGCTGGCGGACCGGCGCGGCGAGGCGATGTTTCTCAGCACGCCGAACGGACGCAACTGGTTCTGGGCGCTGTACATGCGGGGCCAGCAGCCGCAACAATCGGATTGGGCGAGTTGGCGGCTCCCGACGCGGGCGAATCCGCTGATCGAGGCGGCGGAAATCGAGGCGGCGCGGCATCTGCTGCCAGAGCGTTTATATCGCCAGGAGTATGAGGCGGAGTTTCTGGACGATGCGGGCGGTGTGTTCCGCAGCGTCGAGGCGGCGGCGACGGTGGAACCGGGCGGATCGCCGCGTCCCGGTGCGCGCGTGGTGTTTGGCGTCGATTGGGGCCGCGATAATGATTATACGTGCATCGCCGTGCTGGATGCGGATACGGGTGAGATTGTCGCGCTGGACCGCTTCAACGAGATCGGCTGGGCGCTTCAACGCGGACGGCTCACCGCGTTGGCGCAGCGATGGCAGCCGGACGCGATCTGGGCGGAAGCGAACAGCATCGGCGGGCCGAACATCGAGGCGCTGCAAACCGAGGGGCTGCCGGTCATGGCGTTCTACACGACGGCGGCGAGCAAAGGGCCGCTGATCGAATCGTTGGCGCTGGCAATCGAACGCCGGGACATTAAGCTGCTGCGCGACCCCGTGCTGATTGAGGAATTGCAAGCGTACACGATGGAGCGTTTGCCGAGTGGCCGGTTCCGTTACTCCGCGCCGCCGGGCGGCCATGACGATTCGGTCATCGCGACGGCGCTCGCGTGGTATGGCACGCTTCAGCACTCAACGCGGATATCCTTCGTATAACAGGGTGATATTCGCTTTTAGTGAGGAGAGAGTTTTATGAACATCAAGTATGCAGTGTGGTTGATCGTGATCGTGGCGCTGATGATCGGGGGTGTGATCCCGGTGGTGGCGCAAGATGGCGCGGACGCAGAAGTGCCAGTGATGGTGCGTTTGATCGGGCATTCCAGCTTTATGATCGTCGCGCCGGATGGCACGCGGTTGGTGGTTGATCCCTACGGTGGGCTGTCGTACCCGTTCCCGACAGGCGTCGAGGCCGACGTGGTGGTGTTGAGCCACACGCAGCACAATGATCACACCAACTACCGCGCGATTGAGGGCGATCCGCTGCTGATCAAGCGCCCGGATTTAGAACCGCAGCAGGTCGGCATGATCGACATCACGGCGCACATCGGGCGACACGGGCTGTGGCAAGGGCAGAGCATGGGCGCGAACAGCGTGATCGTGTTCCAGATCGGCGACGTGAAGCTGGTGCATCTGGGCGAAACGGGGCTGATTGAGGACGAAGCGGTGTTGGAAGCAATCAGCGACGCAGACGTGGTATTCGTGCCGGTCGGCGCAGGCGCGAGCCTGGCTCCGGAAGAAGTCATGCCGCTGATGGAGACGATCCGGGCGCGTACCATTGTCCCGCAGCATTACGCGCCGGATGCGGAGCATCGCTACTACGACTGTCTGACGGTGGAGGAATTTCTCGACGCGGCGCAGCCGGACCTGCCGGTGGTTGAGGCGGGCGATCTGGCCGTGACGGCGGAGATGCCCGCGCAGATCGTGGTCATGGAGTCGTGGGGCTTCACGCATGAAGTATGGGAACCGCTGCCGGTCGGTGAACCTGTGGAGGATGCAGGGGCGGAGGCCGGGGACGAGGCCGCCGTACAGATCGAGTTTCTCGGACGCGCCAGTTTTCTGATCATCGCGCCGGACGGCTATCGCTTCGTACTCGACCCGCATTTCGGGTTGCCGTATGATTTCCCGACGGGCATCGAGGCGGACGCAGTGGTGATCAGCCATGTGCATAGCGATCACTCAGCGTATTGGCTGGTGGAGGGTAGTCCGACGCTGGTGATGGAGCACGATCCGGTCACGTTCGGCATGACGACGATCACAGGCTACCCTTCCATTCATGGTCAGTATGATGGTATGCCAACGGATGAACCGAACACCGTCTACGTCCTCCAGATCGGCGACGTGAAACTGGTGCATCTGGGTGCTTTTGGATCGCTCACGACGGATGAGGGCCACGCGGCGGTGCAGGATGCGGACGTGGTGTTTATGCCTGTTGGCGTCATGACCGGACTGCCCTACGACGAACTGTTTCCGTTCATAGACGAGATCGGCGCGCGCACGCGGGTCCCGATGCACTGGTTCGTTCCGGAGGAGGGGTTCGGCGCCACGCTGGCGACGTTTATACAGGCAGTGGAGGACGATCCCGGTTACGTGGAGCAGGACGTGCTGACGGTGACGCCGGGGATGCCGGAGCAGATCGTGCTGTTGACGCAGCAGGAGGACTAACGGTAACGCACACGATGCGCGTGTTGGGCCGGGCGCGTCGTGATCAAATCGGGGTGTAGGGGCGCGCGGATGCGCTCAGGAAGAGATGCAACGATGGCAGCAAGTACGAGTACCAGGCTCACGTTGATCGACCGGGCGCTGCGGCGCATGGGCTATGTGAAATGGCGGCCTGCGAGCGTGATCCACAAGGTCGAGTCGCCGTTGGTAGGCGAGTGGGGGCCTGCGCCTGATCCGGCGTGGGGCCAGAGCGCGCAGTACGCGGGCGTGTATATGACGAGTCCCTGGGTGTATGTGGCGGTGAACCGCATCGCGGAGGCGTCGGCG
>CBEVZO010000355.1:0-4899 GCA_965554365.1 uncultured Anaerolineae bacterium | reverse complement strand
ATGCGGACCCCAACGGCACACTACACCACGAACAGTTCGATCTGGTGGTGCTAGCGACGGGGCTACAACCGCCGCGTTCCGCACAGCACCTCGCACAACTGCTGGATATCGAACTCAACGCGCACGGCTTCTGCCAGACCGACAAGTTCACGCCTCTGCAAACTTCGCGGCCCGGCGTATTTGTGTGCGGCGCATTCTCGTCGCCCAAAGAGATCGCCGAGACGATCATTGACGCCAGCGGCGCGGCGGCGGAAGTGATGCGCCTGCTCAACGATCATCTCAATACGCACCAGTTCACGCGCGAATGGCCGTTTTTGGCCACGAACGATATGCCGCCGGAACGCGATGTCTCAACTGAACCGGTGCGTGTGGGAGTCTTCGCGTGTACGTGTGGCAACACCATCGGCAAAACACTCGATCTGCCTGCCCTGGCGCAACAGGTCGCGGAGTGGCCCGGCGTAGCTGTCGTCGAAGTGGTGGAATTCGCCTGCTTCCCGGAAACGGTCGCGCATATTCAAGGGCAGATCGAAGCGCACCAGCTTAACCGCGTTGTGATCGCAGGCTGCAGCAACCGCACGCATGACGCGCTGTTCCAACGCGCTATTCGGCTGGCAGGGCTGAATCCGTACTTACTCGAAGTGGTCAATCTGCGCGAGCAGTGCAGCCAGGTACATCAGGACCAACCGGCGTTGGCAAACCGCAAAGCATTGGAGCTTGTCCGCGTGGCAGTGGGACGTGTGCAGGCCGGTCAGCCGGTGCATAAGGATCGCCACCACTGCCGCCCGATGGCGCTGGTGATCGGCGGCGGCGTCACCGGCATGACCACCGCCCTCGCCATCGCGGATAGCGGCTTCGACGTGCATCTGATTGAACGCGCCGAGATGCTGGGCGGCAATCTGCTCAACCTGTATTACGTGGCAGAGGGCTATAACCCGCAGCGGCTGCTGCGCGATCTGGTGAACCGCGTCCGCGCGCACCAGCGCATCACCGCGCACACCCGCACCGAGGTGATCCGGCACGAAGGGCATGTGGGCTATTTCCGCGCGACACTGCGCACCAATCCCCACAACGGCGCGCAGGTCGAAACGCAGATCGAACACGGCGTGACCATCGTGGCGACCGGCGGGCGCGAAACACACGAACATCCCTGGCTCAGTTTGCCGCAGGTCATCACCCAGCGCGATCTGGAAGACAAGGTCATCCACCAGCCGGAAGCGATCATGGCGCTGCAAGACGTCGTCATGATTCAGTGTGTGCGTCCGCCGGGCACGCCGGAGTATTGCTCGCGCGTCTGCTGCACCAACGCCCTGAAAAACGCGATCCGGCTCAAACTGTTCAAGCCGGACTGCCGGGTGAGCATCCTCTACAAGAACATCGTCACTTACGGGTTCCGCGAGAAATACTACACCGAGGCGCGCGAACGGGGCGTAGTGTTCATACGCTATACAGACGACGCACCACCCGAAATCATCACGGACGGCGACCGCATGCGGGTCCGGGTGCGCGATCTGGCGCTGGACCAGTGGCTCGACCTGCCCGCCGACCTTGTGCCGATGAGCATGTCTGTCGCGCCGAGCGAAGGCACGCAGGCGCTGGCGAAAATGCTGCGTGTGCCGCTTTCGACAGAAGGTTTTTTCGAGGAAGCGCAGATCAAGCTACGCCCGATGGACTTTGTGCGCGAAGGCATTTTCCTGGCAGGTATGGCCCACTACCCCAAGTTCGTTGAGGAGAGCATCAGCCACGCCCTCGCAACCGCCGCTCGTGCGCTGCCCCTGCTGGCGCAGCAGTCGCTTTACCTGGGCGGGATCGTGGCGCAAGTGGACCCGGAAAAATGCGTCGGCTGCCTGACCTGCACCCGCACCTGCCCCTTCGCCATTCCGCAGGTGATCCAGCAGGAAGGACGCGCAGGGGTAGGCAACTTGGGCGGCGCAGCGTTCATCGATCCCGCGCAGTGCCAGGGCTGCGGAACCTGTACCGGGGAGTGCCCCGCCAGCGCGATCCAACTGGTGAACTACACCGACGAGCAGGTGATGCTGCGCGAGATTGGCGGGTTGGGCCGTTGGCTTCCGCAGGAGGTGGCAGGATGACCACACAGCACAGCAAGCGATTCGAACCGGAGATCACCGCGTTCTACTGCATTTTCTGCGGGTATATGGCGGCGGACGCCGCCGGAGCCTTAGGAGTGCAGTACCCGGCGAACGTCAAATTCCTGCGGATGCCATGCACGGGTAAAACCGACGTCCGCTACCTGCTCGAAGCGTTTGAGCAGGGCGCGGACGGCGTTTACTTGGTCGCGTGTCCCATCGGGAACTGTCACCATGTACGCGGCAATGAACGCGGGCACGCACGCCTCGAACGCGCTAAACACATCCTGGATGAGATTGGTCTGGGTGGCGTACGTCTGGAAATGTTCTTTATGTCGGGCAGCCAGGCACATGCCTTTGCCGAAGCCGCCCGTACCATGACCGCACGGATTCGCGATTTAGGACCGAATCCGCTTAAACAGATCACACCGTCGCCCGCTGAAAGTGCGGAGGGTTCCGTGCCGGGTGACGATGACGATGTCAGCTTCCGGGGCCGACGTCCCGATTCCTCCCAAAGGACCGAGTAGCCTATACGATCAATCGTCCGATTTAGGGCTTGAGGGGGGCATTATGGCCCACCCCGCAGCACACAACGCAGACAAGAACACTACCCTACCCGTTGGCGCGGTAATGGTCGTCGGCGGCGGTATTGCGGGTATGCAAGCCTCATTGGACCTCGCGGAGCAGGGGTTCAAGGTCTATCTGGTCGAGACGAAATCTGCCATCGGCGGCAAGATGGCGCAACTTGACAAGACCTTTCCCACGAACGACTGCGCCATGTGTACCATCTCGCCTAAGCTGGTCGAAACCGGGCAGCATCCCAACATCGAGATTCTGACGGACACGCAGGTACTCGATGTCAGCGGCGAGACGGGACACTTCACCGCACGGATCATGCGCCAGCCGCGCTACGTGGATGTCAACAAATGCATTGGCTGCGGCGACTGCGCCACAGTCTGCCCGGTGATCATCCCCGATCAATTCAACGAGGGGCTGGCTCCCCGCCGCGCGGCCTACAAGCTCTATCCCCAGGCTGTGCCCAATGCCTTCGCGATAGAAAAACAGGGTATCGCCCCCTGCCGGGACGCCTGCCCTGCGGGGCAGCGCGCTCAGGGTTATATCGCGTTGATCCACGAGGGTCGGTGGGACGACGCGCTGCGCGTGATCAAGATGGACAATCCCTTCCCCGGCATCTGCGGACGCATTTGCAACCATCGCTGCGAAACGGCCTGCAACCGCGCACTGGTCGACGAGCCGATCAACATTCGCGCGCTCAAACGTTTCGTGACCGACAAAGTGTATGCCCAGCCGCGCCAGCCGGTCGAACCCGCTGTGCGCCAATACGATGAGCGCATCGCCGTCATCGGCGCGGGGCCGTGCGGCCTCACCGCCGCGCAAGACCTCGTCCTCGCGGGGTACGGCGTGACCGTATTTGAAGCGACGCCGGTTGCGGGCGGGATGCTGCGGCTCGGCGTGCCGGAATACCGGCTTCCAAATGACATTATCGAGCGCGAAGTACAGGACATCATCGACCTGGGCGTTGACCTGCGGCTGAATCACCAGGTCAACAATCTGGACGATCTATTTGAGCAAGGCTACGACGCGGTGCTGATCGCCGTCGGCGCGCACGAAGGCGTCCGACTGCCGATCCCTGGACGCGACCTCGACGGCGTGCTGATCAACACACGCTTTCTGCGCGACGTGCGCCTGAATCGGTACGAGAACGATGAGGACAGCGGTGCGCCGCCCCTCGGTCAGCGGGTATTGGTACTCGGCGGTGGAAATGTGGCGATTGATGTGGCGCGCAGCGCGATCCGGTTGGGGCGCGAGGTGCATCTGGTGTGCCTGGAGTCGCGCGAGGAGATGCCCGCCCACGCCTGGGAAGTGAACGCCGCTGAGGAAGAAGGCGTGGTGCTGCATCCAGGGCGCTCCTTCGAGCGTATCCGCGACAATGGGCGCGGATACGTCGCGGGTATGGAGTGCCAGCATGTCGCGTCGTTCAGTTTTGACGAAACCGGGCGTCTCATTGTGGAGAAAGTGCCAGAGTCCACGCATGTGATCCCCTGCGACACGGTGATTTTCTCGGTCGGGCAGCGCGCGGGTCTGGCGTTTATTCCCGACGATGCGGGCGTTGGACTGACCAGACAGGCGACGATTGCGGTGAATCCGAACACACTCGCCGCCACACGCGAGGGTGTGTTTGCGGCGGGCGACAGCGTTTCCGGCACGTCGTTTGTGATCGAAGCGGTCGAGAGTGGGCATGTCGCCGCACGGTCGATCATGCGTTACCTGCGCGGCGCGCACCTCGAACCCCCGCGCAAACCCGATCTGCCGGTGGTGCATTTCTCTGAACAGGAAATTAAGGCACGCATCGCCAGCGGGGAAATCATACCGCAGCCGCGTGTGCCACTACCCAAACTTCCGGTGGCGCAACGTGTAACAAATTTCGCGGAGGTCGAAGGCGGTTACGACGACGCCTCAGCGCAGTTGGAAGCCGCGCGCTGCTTGGCGTGCGGAATCTGCTCGGAGTGCATGAGCTGCACCTTTGCCTGCGGCGTGAACGCGATTGATCACGACATGGTAGCGCGTGAAGAAACGCTGGACGTCGGCGCGGTGATCCTGGCCCCCGGTTACCAGATTTACCGGGCGGAACTCAGCGAGGAATACGGCCTGGGGCGTTACCCGAACGTGATCACGGCGCTGCAATTTGAGCGTTTGCTCTCGGCGTCCGGCCCAACGATGGGCCACATCCAGCGCCCCTCGGATCAGCAACCGCCCCAGCGCATCGCATTTTTGCAATGCGTTGGCTCGCGCG
>CBEVZO010000354.1:0-4909 GCA_965554365.1 uncultured Anaerolineae bacterium | reverse complement strand
TGGTTTGTCTCGGAGTACCTTTTCATACCTCATCAGTCAATTTGTCACCACTACCAGATTTCGGGCAATCTCACTGGGCCGCTGGCCTCACCAATTCAGACGCGCAAATCTCACGACTTTAACCGGGTTGAACCATTGTGTTACCTGCACATAGAAGGGAGTCCACATGCGCGGTTTAGCTGATTTACCGTTACGGTTGCGGCTGTTGCTTGGTGGTGCGGCAGCGGGCGCGGTGATCATTGTAATCATCGTGATTCTGCTCGTCAGTTCTTCCACTGATGCCGCCTATGAGCAGCCAATAGCTTACAGTCATGCCCAACATGCAGGGGAGTACGGCATACAATGCCAGTATTGCCATGTTGGTGTGACGCAGGGACCTGTCGCAGGCATTCCCAGTGTTGAAAAGTGTATGGGATGCCATACCTATATCGCGACAGAAGAAGAGGAAATTCAAAAACTTGCAGACTATTATGCCAATGAAGAACCGATCCCCTGGGTGCGCGTGAATCATCAACCGACGTTTGTGTATTTCAATCATTCGTCCCATGTGGCGCAGGGCGTGACATGTGGCGCGTGTCATGGTGATGTGGCAGGTATGGACGTTGTGGAGCCGGTGGTCAATATGAATATGGGCTTTTGCCTGGACTGTCACGCCGAACAAGATAACAAAGACGCCCTGTGGGATTGCGTAGTCTGCCATCGCTAGGAGAGAGTTATGACCAAGATTTCACGTCGCAATTTTCTGAAGATCGGCGCGGCGGGCACGGCGACGGCGATTCTGGCGGGCTGTAGCCAGGAAACCGAGCGTTGGGTAGAACTCGAACCCTATGTTCACGCGCCGGAGGAGCAGTTGGCGGGCATTCCCAACTGGTATGCCAGCACTTGCCGCATGTGTCCGGCGGGCTGCGGCATTATCGTACGCATCATGAATGGGCGCGCGGTGAAGATTGAGGGCAACCTGGAACATCCCGTCAATCGCGGCAAACTCTGCGCGCGCGGTCAGGCGGGATTGCAGTTGCTATACAACCCGGATCGCATCACGGGCGCGGTGCGGCAGGAAAATCGCGGATCGCGCAAGTTCAGGCCGCTGCCCTGGAACGAAGCGATTAACACGTTATATGACCCATTGAGAGCAGCGGGCAGCGGGGTAGCGATCTGGACCGGTTCAACTACGTCCAGTCACCTATATAACCTGTTCACTCGCTTTGCTGAGGCTATCGGCGCGGAAAAACCGCTGCGCTATGACCTGTATAGCGGCATGAATGGATACGATGCACTGGCGCGTGCCAACGCGGAGTTGGTGGGTCATGCAGGACTGCCGAGTTATGACCTGAGTCATGCCGATGCAGTGTTCTCGTTTGGCGCGGATTTCTTGGGGACGTGGCTCAATGCGACGGGCTATAGTGTGGAGTTTGGTAATTTCCGCAGTCAGCCCTTTGGCAAGCGCGGCTATCTGGTGCAGTTTGAGCCGAAGATGTCGATCACCGGGGCGAAAGCGGATCGTTGGGTTCCGGTAAAGCCGGGCATGGAGGCACTTGTTGCGGCGGCCCTGATTCAGATTATCGCTGAAGAAGGTTTGGGTTCGGCGGAACGTGTCGCGCGTGCAGCACAGTTCGCGGGTGAGGTCGATGTCGAGGCGGTTGCTGCCGCGTGCGAGATGGAAGTCGAAGAGTTACATACGCTGGCGCGCGTGTTCGCGACGGCAGATCACCCTGTGGCGCTGCCCGGTGGTATGGTCACGGGCGGTAGCAACGCGCACGCCGCAACGCTGGCGGTGCAGGCGCTCAACGTGATCGCAGGTACGGTCGGACATCCCGGTGGTATGGCATTTACGCCCGATTTGCCGGTGGCAGAACTGACGGCTCCGGCGGCATCCTCATACGCGGACGCGCTGGCGTTGATCGAACGGATGCAAGCGGGCGAGATCAAGGTGCTGCTGCTACACGGCGCGAATCCGATTTTCGATTTGCCCGCCGCGACAGGCATCAGCGAGGCGTTGGAGCAGGTCGAAATGATTGTGTCTTTCAATCCGCTGGCCGACGAAACGACGGTTCAGGCGGATTATGTGCTGCCGGATCGCATCTACCTCGAAGGCTGGGGGTACGAAGTGGCGACGCCGGGGTTCCAGGGTATGCCGGTTGTCAGTGGGCAGCAGCCGGTCGTCGGGCCGCTGTACGACATCCACGCGACGGGGGATGTGTTGCTGACATGGGCGCAGGGGTTACCCGCAGCGGCACAGGCGCTCTCCTGGACGGACGAGGTTGCGTTCATCAAAGCGATGATCGCGCAGCTACCACCCGGCGCGCATGGCAGCGACGATGTCGATGTGCAGTGGGCGCGTTTTCAGCAGCATGGCGGCTGGTGGCCGGAGAGTGCGCCAGAAGCGCCGCTGCCGGAAGCGCAAGCCGCCGGACCGCTTGAAGTTAGCGCGGCAGAGTATCAAGGCGATGCAGAGGAGTATCCTCTGATGCTGCATCCCTATCTGTCGGTGTTACTTGGTGATGGCAGCGGCGCGAGTTTGCCTTGGTTGCAGGGTTCGCCCGATCCGTTGACGACGGTGTCCTGGCAAACGTGGGTCGAGATTAACCCCCACACCGCCGACGAGTTGGATCTGGAAGACGGCGACGTGGTGCGGATCGAATCCCCGCACGGCGCAATCGAGGCGCTGGTGGTGCGCTTCCCCGCGATTCGCCCCGACACGGTGGCGATTCCGGTGGGGCAAGGGCACTCGGACTTCGGGCGTTACGCCAAAGAACGCGGCAGCCACCCGCTAAAACTGATCGGCGCGGAAACCGATGCCACTGGTAATCATCTGGCATGGGCCAATGTCCGCGTGAAGATCAGTAAGACGGGCGACAATGTGCGTCTGGCGCTGCTGGATAGCCATGTCGATAACGAAGAGGCGGGCGGTCACAAGCATATTCCGTTCTAGGTAGTGTTGACATTCTGACAACACGTTTTGTCTCATAGCACAAATGTCAACACGGACTAGCCCCCATTGAGACAAGCGTTACGGAACGACCAGGAGCGAGTTGTATGTCGGAAAAGACCAACGGACACAAATGGACGATGGTGGTCGATCTGGATAAATGCACGGGCTGTCAGGCTTGTGTGGTGGGCTGCCACGCTGAAAACAATGTGCCGATATCCAGCGAGGACGAGGTACAAAAGGGTCGTGCGAATCACTGGATTCGGATCGAGCGCTATTGGGAAGGCGAATATCCCAACGTGAAAGCGCGCTTTATCCCGGTGTTCTGCCAGCAGTGCGGCAACGCGCCGTGTGAGCCGGTATGCCCAGTGTATGCCTCGTATCACAGCGCAGAAGAACAGCTCAACATACAGGTGTATAACCGCTGCATCGGCACGCGCTATTGTGGCAACAACTGCCCGTACCGCGTGCGTACCTTCAATTACTTTGCGCCGCAGTTTGACGAGCCGCTAGAACAGCAGTTGAATCCGGACGTGACAGTACGCGGCCCCGGCGTGATGGAAAAATGCACGTTCTGCATTCAGCGCATCCGCCGCACGCGCGAACAGGCGCATGTCGAAGGGCGCGAGCTTGAAGACGGTGAAATCCAGCCCGCGTGTGTGCAGGCCTGCCCTACCGGCGCGATGGTGTTTGGCGATTTGTATGATGACCACAGTCGCGTCGCACAGATAGTGCCCAGTGAACGCCAGTTTAAACTGTTGGAAGGTCTGGGCACGGAACCGGCGGTGTATTATCTGAAAGGTGGTGAGACGGATGTTGGAGAGTAAAGCCGCGAGAAAGCCTTATTGGGAGCAAGAACTCCCAGAGGACGAACACCTGGCCCGCCAGATCGAACATGCGCGTGAGGAGTACTTGTTGCTCGACCCGCGTCCGCCGGCTGAAGTCAACAAGATGGTACTCGCCGCCATGCAAAAAACTGGCCCCGCCTTCTGGCTGGCGGTGCTGGGTCTGGCCGGTTTGTCGGGTCTGCTGTTCATTACCTGGGCGATCCAGATCGTGAGCGGCGTGGGTGTGACGGGCCTGAACCGTTCGGTGATGTGGGGACCCTATATCGCGAATCTGATCTACTTCATCGGCATCGGCCACGCCGGGACGTTCATCTCGGCGGCATTGCGCATGATGAAGATGGACTTCCGCCGACCGATTGCCCGTGCCGCCGAAACGATCACGCTGTTCGGGTTAGCGTGCGCCGGGCTGTTTCCCATCATCCATGTTGGGCGCATCTGGAAGCTGTTTTACATGATGCCGATCCCTAATCAGCGTATGCTGTGGCCGAACTTCCGCTCGGCGCTGTTCTGGGACATGCTGGCGATTACGACGTACATTGCGGGCAGTACGATGTTTATGTTCATTGCGCTGATCCCTGATTTCGCGATGGCGCGCGATCATACTACTGGCTGGCGGCGGCGGCTGTACGGCGCGTTGTCGCTGGGCTGGCGCGGCACGACCGCCCAATGGCAGCGCCTGGAAGTGGTCAGCAACCTGCTGGCGTTCGTGATTATCCCCGTGATGTTTTCGGTGCATACGGGTGTGTCGTGGAACCTGTCGATGTCGGTACAACCGGGTTGGCACAGCGCGATCTTCGGACCGTTCTTTGTGGTTGGCGCACTGTATTCGGGTGTGGCGGCGGTAATCATCGTGATGATCATCGTGCGTAAAGCGATGCGTATGGGCTACTTCATCCGCGATGAGCATTTCAACGCGATGGGTATCTTTTTGCTAATTTTGTCCCTGTCCTGGATTTACTTCTACTTTGCCGAGTGGATCACCAACTGGTACGGCAACCTGCCGCCTGAAGTCGCTATTCAGCGCCAGTTGACCGGGCCACTCGCCCCGCTGTTTTACTTAATGCTGTTCTGCAACATCATCGTGCCGCTGGCGACGCTCTGGTCGCGGCGTATCCGCACCAACCTGCCCGCG
>CBEVZO010000353.1:0-4913 GCA_965554365.1 uncultured Anaerolineae bacterium | reverse complement strand
CCCGATACAGCCCCGGCTTAGAGTCGGGAATCGCGACCGCGCCGCACGCTTTCACATAAAACTCCTGCGGCCCCGTCCCGCCAATCACGCCATACGCGTACCCCTGCGCGCGCATGTCATGCAGGCACGCCAACAGCAGCGCCGCCCCGACACCCTTGCCCCGTGCCGCCTCACTGACACCCGTCGGCCCGAAGATACCACGCGCCGCCGTATCGTAGCACGCAAACCCGATCAGCGTCTCGCCCTCCACCGCGACAAACACGCCCACCGGCTGATGCGCAAACGCCACATCGCACTCGCTGACCCAGTGCGCACTGAAATGCTCCCCAACCCACGCCAGCACGACGTGTTTCTCCGGCGGGAGTCCCCGGCGAATGTCCACCCCAGCGGCATTCGAGCGCGCGACGGCGGGCGCGAGATCGGGCAGATCATACAGTTTCACCAGCATATCAGTCATCGGGCACTATCCTCCGCACACATTAGTTTGTTCGGATACACAACAAAGCCCAGTATACCACACATTCCCCGCGCTTCAAGCGTACCCCTCCATTTCTCCGTAGGGGCGTATCGCCATACGCCCGCGGCCTATTCCGTTCACCCCCCCGTTGGCACATAGTGTACAATACTGCGATAAATCCACTTATGCACCGTGCCTCAAATCAGGGGGAACACTAATGTCCCAACCACACATTCCAGATCGCATGACCGCCGTTGTATTGGAGTCGTATGCAGGGATCGCGGGCATTCGCGTCGCGGAGCGTTCCGTCCCGACACCGGGCCACCATCAGGTGCTGGTCAAAATCGCGGCCTCGCCGATCAACCCCTCGGATCAGATGTTCCTGCGAGGCTTGTACGGCCTCAAGAAACCACTGCCCATCATACCGGGCCTTGAAGCATCAGGGACCGTCGTTGCCGTTGGCAGTGGGCTGATGGCGCGCCGCCTGTTAGGAAAACGCGTCGCGTGTGTCAGCCAATCCAAAGGCGATGGGGTCTGGGCCGAGTATGCCGTCACCTCCGCCAATTACACGCTCCCCCTGCACAAAGACGTAGACCTGGAGCAAGGCGCAATGTCCGTCGTGAATCCGCTGACGGCCATCGCGCTGCTGCAAACGGCCCAGCAAGGCGGACACCACACGATCATTCACACCGCCGCCGCGAGCGCGTTAGGGCACATGATTCTGCGCCTCAGCACACGGATGGGTATCCGCGTGATCCACATCGTGCGCCGCGACGCACAGGTCGCCCTGCTGCGCGATCAGGGCGCGGAATTCGTGTTGAACAGCAGCGACACAGACTTTGACGCACAACTCCGCGAGCTATGCCAGCAGTACAAGGCGCGTCTGGCCTTCGATGCGGTGGCGGGTCCACTGACCGGACGCATGTTAGCCGCCATGCCATCGCACAGCACCGTGACGGTGTACGGCGGGCTGTCGAACGAACCGGCGCAAGCATCGGGCGCGAGCTTGATCTTCCGCGATCAAACCATCAACGGGTTCTGGCTCACAAAATGGTTCGGCAAACGCAATATCCTGCAAAATCTGCGTGCCTGGCGTCAGGCGCAACAGTTACTCGGCGACGATCTCAAAACCACGATCCGCGCGCGCTATCGCCTGCAAGATGCGCCACAAGCGCTTGAAGACTACAAAGCGCAGATGACCGGCGGCAAGGTGCTGTTCACGCCGGGACTGTAATCCCAAGCCCTCGCGCCAAACACCCGCCGGAACCCCACTTTCGGCGGGTTACGATGTCCTCATGGTTGCTTTTAATCCGCGTCTATCCGTGTTCATCCGTGTCCCATTTCCCCGCACACTCACCCAAATCCACACGCCAGCGCGTATAAGTGATCACTGTGAACTGTGAACTGAATCACTGCGTCAGCACACACACGAGGGGCTACCCATGACACACACCACCACCGCTACCGCATCCTTCCGCAGCGGACCCGGCGACATGGCGCGCGACTGGCGCGCCGTCGCGGAAGTCGTCTCCAACCAGTACGCCGGGGGGCAATGGATCGACGAAATCGGACAGAAGTATCTGCGCGAATGCCATTACGACTGGGATGTCACGCGCCTGATCTGGGACGGCGACAAGCTGATCCACCACTGGGGCGTGTGGGGCTACCCCATGCGCGTCGGGCCGATCACGCTCAAGACGGCGGGCATTGGCGCCGTCGTCACGCTGGAAGACTACCGCAAACGCGGGTTGATGCATCGCGCCGCCACCGAGTCGTTCGAGGCAATGCACGCACACGATTACGACGTGACCGTGCTGCGTGGGCGGCATTACGCGAAATTCGGCTACGTGCGCGCCTGGAACTACGTCACGACGAAGGTCAAACCGGACGAACTGCCCACCGCTGACACTCCACCCGACACGCAACCGCTCGGCCCCGCGCATCTGGACGCGATCCACGCGCTCTACAACCGCGATTACGCACCCTACACCGGGACGTGCGTGCGCCCCACCTACCCCATGATCGAAGACGGCGAAATGAACGCACACGGCTGGTTCGATGCAGACGGCAACCTGCTCGGCTACGTACGCGCGGTCCCCACGGACGAGGGCAAAACGCTGAGTTGTTTCGAGGCGACCGGCGATCCGCAGATCGGACTCGCCGTGCTGCTGGACCAGTTCAAACAGGGCGCATACGAGATGCTGCACCTATTCACGTTGCCCCACGCGCACTCCCTGCTGGCGATCTTCCGGCGCGGCGCGTGTATCGTGGAACACCAATATTTCTATCACACCGGCTGGCAAGTGCGCATTGTGAACTTCGCCCGCATCCTGAGCAAACTGCGCCGCGTCTTCGAGACGCGCGTGCAGGAGTCGCGCTTCGCGGATTGGACCGGATCGCTGCATCTGGACGCAGGCGATCACACCGCGACGCTCGTCCTCGACGCGGGACAGGTCCACATCACGGACGACGCACCCGGCGCTCATGTGTTGCGTGGCGGCCCGCACATCGGGAGCCTGCTCATCGGCTCCGACGATCCCGACGAGGTCATCCGCCAAGCGCAGATCGCGTGTGAGGGCGATGCCGCAGCGTTGGCGCGCGTGCTGTTCCCCAACCTCTACCCGGTCATGTCACACTGGGACGAGTATTAACCATCCGCGCTATCATGCAGGGGCGTGAAGCTATCCGCAGGATAACCACATACGCCCCTCAATCAATTTCCGCTTTTGATTTGATCCGCGTTTATCTGCGTCCCATTCCGCTTTTGCCCTTGATCCGTGTCTATCCGTGTGCATCCGTGTCCCATTCCGCTTTTCACTTCACCAGCACCGGGACCGCCGTCAGCGTCAACACGTCGCCCGTCGCAACCGCCTCCCAGCTATACGTGCCGCCCACGTCCGGCACCACCGGCACTGCCTGCGTCATCCCCTCCGGCACAGTGAACGTTCCCGCGCCCCACACCACATATTTCGTTGCGCCTGCCACCGTCACCACGCGATACACCTGCGCACCATCGCGCTCCGTGAGAATCGCCTCCACTTGCGCAAACGGGATCAACTCCGCGATCAGCAATTGCAGCGCATAATACGACGGCTGCGCGACACCACCTTGCGTTGTATCCTGCCGGATGCCGTACAACCGCCACATATTGTTGGGATTCACGGGCGAGCCGATATATGTGTGCCACATCACCAACGCGTCGCCGTGCCCATACGCCGGAATGATGCGCCGGAAAATATCGGCGGCCTGCGTCTCCAAGCTATTGGGATAGTTCGTGCGGATGTCAAGCATCGGAGCAGCCGAGCAGCCGGTTTCCGTCAGCCACACCGGACGATCCGCAAGGCCGTGCTGATCCAGAAACGCCGTGAAGCGCTGCCGCAGCGGCATGAAGCGCTCCCAGGACGAATAGAAATGGTAGTTCACCACATCAAACCAGTCCGTCCCACCACCCTCGATCACGCCCGCGAACCATGTGTGCAGTGTGTAATCGTCTAACCCGCCCATCCCCGGCATGACGATCACCGCGTCGGGGTCATGCTCACGGATGTACGCCGCGACCTGCGCCAAAAAGACGCCCTGCTCCTGCGGACTGAACCCATCCGGCGGCATCAACGGTTCCCGCTGCGCCGCTGGCCCCTCAATAGGCTCTGCATCGGGATCAGCCGCGCGCCAGTGATTCATCTCGTTACCGATCTCCCAGTAGCGCACCGCGTCACCATACCGCCCGATCACCGTGTCGAGATAGTCCATCGCCTCCGGGCCGAGCGTCTTTTGGAACTGCGCCGGATCATCGATCCAGGGCGGCGTGGCTGACGCATGTTGCAGCGCAAACAGCGTCACGACCGGCTCCACATCGAGATCATCCCGCAGCAGCACCGCGTCCGCCGCCTCGAAGCGCCATTGGTCGTTCTGTGGCTCGACGATGTCCCAGAATAAATCCGCTTTGATAAACTGCCGGAACGCGTGAATCCCCAACGCACGGAAATCGTCCAAAATCGCATCCGGCTGCACCAACGGATCGGTCGTGTTGATCTGCATCACCGCCTCCGCTGGATCGGGGCGCGGACCGGGACCAATCCCCGCCTCTTCCCAAAAAAAGCGTATGAAGTTGAGTCCGATTTGGGGATTTTCCGGGCGCGCGAAGTCTTGCGCCCCGCTGTGCCCGGCTAACGGCGCACTGACACACACAATCAGCAGCGCCACCCACATACCATCACGTAACCGCCGCATGAGGTTGTCCTCCTGTCACACCACACCATCGATAGCCTCAGTGTCACACGAACCGCGTCACCGCGCCAGCCGCAGCCAGGGCCAACTCAATGAAAAAAGCTTTTTCTCTTGTTTTTGTTCTTCCTCCGCGGTGATCTTTTCGTTAGCATGAGTCAGCCCTGCTCCCCCCAAAGGGTCCACGAACGAGTTGTCAGCAGCTTGCCGTGTGTAAACCCAACCTCACCCC
>CBEVZO010000352.1:0-4915 GCA_965554365.1 uncultured Anaerolineae bacterium | reverse complement strand
GGAACGCGTCTTCCACGACATCGAGCGCAAACGCACCACCACGCTGCCGCTGCAACAGTCTGACTAAGCGCGCGCAGTTTGCACAAGGAGACATGACAAATTTAGGGCGGGGTTGAACTGTAGTAGGGGAGCGTGCGTTAATCTACCTCATCCTTCATACTGCCCGTGTCCCAACGCCTGTACGCCAATATCCGAACGGTAATGCACGCCGTCGAAATGCACGCGCCGCACCGCATCATACGCCAGCGTGATCGCTGTGTGCAAGTCCGCCCCGATACCCGTCAGCGCCATGACGCGCCCGCCCGTTGTCACAAGTGAGTCATCTTTGGTATAGCGTGTTCCCGCGTGGAAGCTCAGTACATGCTCCGGCATGGCTGTCGCGCGTAGAATCGGGATGCCGGGATCGCGCCGTGTGGGGTAGCTCTCCGTGACCAGCACTACCGCGACCGCCGCCGCGTCGTGCCAGCGCACCGCAACCTGATCCAGCGTGCCGTCCACACACGCGTCGAGTATATCCAGCAGATCAGTGTCCAGCAGTGGCAGCACGACCTGCGCCGCAGGATCACCAAACCGGACGTTAAACTCCAATGCGCGCGGGCCGTGCTGTGTCAAGATCACGCCTGCCGTGAGGATGCCCTTAAATGTCACGCCGTCCTCGCGCAGCCCGGCCAACACCGGCTCGATGATCTCAGCGGCGATCCGATCACAATGATCGGGGGTCATCACAGGCGCAGGCGCGTAGGCTCCCATGCCACCCGTGTTGGGACCAATCCCGTGATCGTACAACCGCTTATGATCGCGCACCGGAGGCATCGTAACCAGCGTCGTGCCATCGGTGAACGCCATCACCGAGACTTCCGGCCCGATGAGCCGCTGCTCCACGATCACCGTACGGCCCGCGCCCCCCAATGATTCCCATTCCAGCAGTGCGCGCAGCAGCCCTTCGGCGTCGCTGGCTCCTTTGGGCAGAAATACCCCTTTGCCCCGCGCGAGTCCGTCCGCCTTGATCACGACGCGGTCCACGCCCTGGTGTAGCACGTAATCGAGTGCCGGGTCAATCTCAGTGAACTGCTCGTAGGACGCGGTCGGCACACCGTAGCGCGTCATCAGGTCTTTGGCGTAGTGTTTGGAGGTTTCGATCCGCGCCGCGCCCTGTTGAGGCCCGAAAATGCGCAGTCCCGCCGCCGCGAACTGATCCACCAGTCCGCCCGCGAGCGGTTCTTCCGGGCCGATAACGGTCAAATCGACGGCGTGCGTGTCGGCAAAATCGAGCAGACTCACGATATCGGTGGCGTCGATGTGTACGCATTCCGCCTGCGGAAGCGCACGGATGCCGCCGTTGCCGGGTGCGACACTGATGCGTGTCACGCGGTCGGACTGCGCGAGTTTCCACGCGAGCGCATGTTCCCGCCCGCCGCCCCCGACGATCAGAATGTGGGTCATGGTGTGTGTACTCCTATGCTGCGCGGTGAGGATGCCTGTCAACACACAAGGGCGTATGTTGTTCCCATACGCCCCGCAGCAAACTGGTCCAGATGTTGACGATCTAGCCCACGGCCTGCGAATAGCGCAGCGCGACCATAATGCGTTTGTGCGCGGGATAGCTGGCCGGCTGGAACGGCTTCCCGGTCAGCAATTCGTAGACCTTCTGGTAGCGCTGGCTGATCGCAATCGCCATTTCCGCGCTGAGCGGTGGCAGTGTGTCATCTTCCTTATAGCCCTGCGCTTGATACCACAGCCGCACGAATTCGCGGTCGAAGTTCTCAGGCTCCTCATCATCCGCGAACCGCTCGTCGTAGGTATCCGAGCGCCACATGCGTGAGCTATCGGGCGTGTGCAGTTCGTCGATCAGCACGAGGTCGCCGTTGAGGTCCAGCCCAAACTCATACTTGCTGTCCACGAGGATCAGGTCCGCGAGGATGGCGAGTTGGCGTCCGCGCAAGAACAGCTTGAGCGCCGTCTCCTGAATGCGTTCCCACAGCGCCGGATGCACGCCGCGTTCGATCACCTCTTTGTGCGTGAGGGGGGTCGTATGCGCGTGCCCGAATTCTTTGGCGGACGCGGTGACAATGGGGTGTTCGAGTTCCTGGTTTTTTTGCAACCCATTGGGAAACTCGATCCCGTAAATCTCGCGCTGTCCACGCTGATATTGTGCCCACAAACTCGCGGGCGTGATCCCGCTGATGAAGCCGCGCACCACCACCGCGATAGGCAGCGGATTCGCGGTCAGGGCGATGGTGATATTCGGATCAGGTACGTCGATCACATGGTTGGGCACGATGTCTGCCGTATGTTCGAACCACCAGTTTGTGAGCTGGTTGAGGACTTGCCCCTTATACGGAACCTGCCCGACATGCTGATCATAGACGGAGAAGCGGTCGGTGGTGATCACCACACGCCGTCCATCCGTCAATTCAAAATTGTCGCGCACCTGCCCCTGCTGTGCCGTGAGGTGTGGTAAGGCCAGCGCTTCGAGAGCCATGCCAATCGTGGGGCGAATCTGTCCGGGCGTCAACATAGGATTCTGCCTTTTCTTCCGGTGAACGTGTGTAGAAAAATGCGCCGCGCGCCGCAAAAATCCAAAGAGTATCATTGTCTATGCCCCTATGATAGACTCGAACGCGATTTGAGGGAAATCGGCATAACAACACCGTGCTATACTGGGGAGCGATGGGTGTTGTGGCGCGGCATAACAAAGACAAGGGTACAATGGCGCAGATAACACGCACCGAAGTAACGCGGATAACGATGATTCTGAACGCGGGCGGCGATATGCACCGGAAAATCACGGCGCTTTCCGGTTTTGGGCAGGCCGTGCTAGAATGTTGGACGTAGACGAAGCGGGCACGCACCGGGAGGAGCATGGTAGCCATGACCAATGGCGGCGGATTCTGTGAACGGCACGGGCCATTTGACCCACCCTACACGTCATGTCCGTATTGTGCGCTGGAAAGCGACGAACGCAACGCTTATGGGCCGCCGGAGAATACCGCGCCATCGGCGTCACATGCCGAGGATGCCGCAGTAGATGCCCCTGCTCCCGCCGACATCACGTCTGAGCCAGACGCGACTGATCCGCAGCCGCGCGACGCGGCAGTGGATGCATCAGCAGCCGAGTATCTCGACGCGGCGGACTATGTGCCGGACGATGCGCCAGGATTATCCAGTGACGCGGGCGACGACGAGGGCGACGAGTTCGTACTCGCCACGTATGAGCCAGAGCCGCACGCGGCCCTGGACCTTGATCCTGACGCGTCGAACGTGACCGAGATCGTGCCGCGCCGTGAGGTGCTGTCAGAGGTTAGGGAAGACGATGCGGATGCCGACGCTGAACACGAACCGTTGGCGTGGCTGGTCGTCAAGCAACCGGCGCAACAACGCGGAGCCACCCTCACCGTGCGCGCGAACCAGTCCATTGGGCGCGAAGGGGATGTGCAGTGGGACGATTCCCGGCTCTCGCGGCAGCACGCCAAACTGACCTTCGAGCCGCCGCCCGACGCCGATCCCGACTCAGACGCCGCACCAGTGTTTCACATCTGGCCGTTTGGCCCGACGAATCCGGTGTTCGTGAACGGCGAGGCGATTCGCGGCGCAACCCCGCTGCACGAAAATGACGAGATCACGCTGGGCAACACGTTGTTTGTGTTCAAGGTGTTGCTGGATTGAGGGAAGTTAGAAGTTTTCAGTGGTGCCCTGGACGCGGCACTAAAAAGTGTGAACTGAAAACTGATCACTGTGAACCAATTACTATCTATCAGAACCGCACGACAATTGAGGAACGTTAGATGAGCGAGTCGCCCTCCAACGTATTTGATGTCCAGATTGCAATGCAAACGGATGTCGGGCAAAAGCGCCCACAAAATCAGGACGCCATTGGACGGTCTATTCCCGAAAACCCCGCCGTATTAGCTCTGTTGGGCCGGGTCTTTGTTCTCGCGGACGGCGTGGGCGGGCTGCCAGGTGGCGATCTCGCCAGCCAGTACGCGGTGAGTACCGTGCTACGCGCCTATTTCGACCCTGAGTACGACGAACCCGATCCCGCAACACGGTTGGCCCGCGCAATTGTCGAAGCCAACACCGTGATTTATGAAGAAGGTCAGTCCCAGGACCCGCCTACCACGATGGCGACGACCATTGTAGCCGCCGTGATCCGGGGCAGCGACTTGATCCTCGGCAGCGTCGGCGACAGCCCCGCGTATCTACTGCGCGGCGGCGAAGCACGTCAGTTGACGCAGGATCACAACCTGGAAACGATCCAGCGCGCGGCAGGCGTGGACGCGCCTTCCGATCATTCGGCGGGGCGCAAACTGGTACGTGCGCTCGGTCATACGCCCAGTGTGAAAGTGGACATCATCACCGGGCGCGTGCGTGAAGGTGACACGGTGGTGTTGTGCAGCGACGGTCTGACGCGTTACATTGCGCCGGAGGAAATCGAGGCCACTGCCACAGAATACGGGATCGCGGACGCTGTCCCCGCATTGATCGAAACAGCCAACGCGCGCGGCGGCGCAGATAACATCTCGGTGATCATGCTGCACATCGCTGAGAATGCAGAGCATCTGCTCAGCGTGCGCGATCCGATGGAATCTTGGGGCCAACCGCGTCGTGCCGGTCGCCAGCCCAAAACACCCGCCCCAAAAACCACAGCCACCGCCGCGAAACCATCAGGTGATCCTGGCATCAGGGCGCTGATCGGATCGCTGGCACAACAGGCGCTCGACTTCATACGCAGCAATACCGTGATCACGGGCGTCGGACTCGCGGCGCTGCTGGTGGTCTTCGTGATCATCATGGTGCTGATTGCGGGCGTGGGCGACGACGCTGGCGATAGTGGAACCAGCGGTGAAGACATACCGCAGCCCACACATACGCCGCCCTCCATCGCGCAAACAGAAACAATGGCTGCCGGACTGCC
>CBEVZO010000351.1:0-4915 GCA_965554365.1 uncultured Anaerolineae bacterium | reverse complement strand
CAAAAGCAACCAAGCCGAAAGCCACGAAACCGGCAGCCGCAAAACCAGCAGCCGCGAAGCCAAAAGCAACCAAGCCGAAAGCCACGAAACCGGCAGCCGCAAAACCAGCAGCCGCAAAACCAGAGGCGACTAAACCCGCCGCCGCTGCTCCGGCAGTGACGCCCACCGCCAAGATCGAATTTGCGCTGGTGGTGGATGACGAACCGGCGAACCGCGACTTTTTGATGCGCTTGCTAGAACAAGCCGCGCTCGAGGTGCAGGGCGCATCGACCGCCCAGGAAGCGCGCGATATCGTCAAAACCGCTGACCGCCTGGACGTGATCGTGGTCGATCACAAGCTACCCGACGGCGATGGCGTTGATCTGATGGTGGAACTGCACGCGCAATACCCGGCGGCCTATATGATCATGGCGACCATGCTCGACGAACGGGCGCTGATGGACAAAGCATTCGAGAACGGGTGCGATGTGTTTTTGGTCAAGCCGCACGGGTTTATGGAACTGTTCCGGCGCATCAAAACGGCACAGGCCACCGGTGACGTGGATGCCCTGAAACGGATGATTATTGATCAATACGGTCCGCGACCTTACAGGGGGTAGGGAGCGCAGGCCTATTTGAGACACCACATACCGGGTAGTTGCACACGCAGCAGCCCGGTCTGTGTTTGAGTACCCCGCAACTTTCAAAAATCAGCCCTTTAACGACTAGCGTTTGTTGACGGTTTCGCTATAATTGACATATGGTTAAAAACTAATGCAGGGGAATGTAAATGGCAGATCAACCACACATGACCGATGATCCATCGGTAGTCACTGATGTGCAAGCCGCCATTGAAGAACAATATGATGTGTTTATCAGCTACGCGCGGCGGGATGGACTCAACATTGTCGAGCAGCTAGAGGGTGACCTCGCAGCAGCAAACTTCACCGTATGGCGCGACTCGCGTAACCTCAACCCCGATCAAGACTTCACCGCAGAATTGGAACAAGCGATTGAACGTAGCTCACGCGTGGTCGTCGCGATCACCCGTGATGTGCGCCGCGATAACAGTTTCGTGCGTCGCGAGATCGCCTATGCGCTGGCCGTCAACAAACCCGTTATTCCGCTGATCTTTGAAGATACGATGCCCCCGATTCACATCGTCAATGTCACACGCGAAGACTTTACTCACACGGAGTGGCACGAGGCCGTTGGGAAGTTGGTCGCGCGGCTGCGCGGGGGTGAACAACCCGACGACCAACGTACGACCCCGCCGCCCGACCCATTCCGTGATTATTTGAATATGCTCTACCAGCAAATTATTGATTATCTCCGGCAAACTGTTTTCTCTGAAATCACGCTCTATAGCGCGCAGAGAAAAGACGTGGTGGATGGTGTGCCGGACGAGCTGCGCCAACAAAGTTTGCCCGCGCTGCCCGTCGCGTTTGCCGCCGCCGCCGGCCTGGAAGACCTGGAAATTCCCATCCCCATGCAGGAAGAAAACCCGGAAGCACGGCGTTTTCATGGATTCCAGGAAGCCTATCGCGAATATCATGAGCGTGTGCTGCTGCTGGGTGCGCCCGGTGCAGGGAAAACCACAACTCTGATGGCCTTCGCACGTGACGCAGTGTCCGCTCGGTTGGGTGACCCACGCGAGCCGCTGCCGTTGCTCTCGATCATCGCCACCTGGGATTCGCGAACCAGCACTGACGCGACAGGCCGCTATACCACCGCAGGAATGCCACTGATTAACTGGCTGGACGAGCAAAACCCAGCCCTGACACGCGCACAGATCGAAACTGAAATCGTGGCGGGGCGCGCGTTGCTGCTGCTCGACGGGTTGGACGAACTCGGCGCAGAAAGCGAAGAACTCAATCCGGATAACCCTGATGACCCAGTGGTCTATGATCCGCGTGCGCGGTTTCTGGGGATGCTCACTCAGCAGCCGCCGTTTGGGGCCGGGCTGCCAAACCCCGACGCGCCCCCTATCCTGGAACCAGGCATGGTACCGTTGATGAACCGTGTCGTGGTGTCGTCACGCATCGTAGATTTCGAGGCGATTGGACACAAAGCCGCGCTCAACGGGGCCGTGACACTCCACCCGCTCAACAACTTGCAGATGAAAGAATATCTGCGCGATATGGAAGACCTTTGGAACGCGTTGGAGACAGATGAGGCACTGCTTGAAGTCGCACGCACGCCGCTGCTGCTGGCGTTGTTCACGTTTGCATACAAAGACCAAGAGGAACAAGCCGCCAATCTGCGTGACATGCACGATCAGCCCGGCGAACTGCGCGAAGCGATTTTCCAGCAGTACATCGAACGCCGCTATGCACACGAACAACGGCGCTTGCGGGTGCGCGACGATGATGCCGAGCTGCCATTTGAGCTAGACGAACTGTGGGAAGTGCTGGGCGATGCCGCGTTTCGTAATGCCATTGGCGGGCACGGCATCGAGAAAAACGTGATCAGACGCCGTGATATCGCACAGGCCATGCTGGGCCGTCGTACCGATGAGTTTGTCGATTTTGTGGTGCGCCTGCATCTGCTTACTGGTGACGGCGACAGGTTCCGCTTCATGCACCTGATGCTGCGTGATACGTTCGCGTTCCCCCACGCCCTCGATCTGCTTGACAGCCGGGATATGTGGGTGCAGCTTCGCGCATCTGATGTGCTGGGGCAACTGGGCGACCCGCGCGCCGTTGAGCCATTGATCAGCGCGCTGACCGACAGGAACGTGGAGGTGCGCCGCCGTGCCGCCGAAGCGTTGGGCCGGATCGCAGACCCCGAATCGCACGCTTCACTCGACGTGGCGCGGGCCTCGAATGTGGCCTGGGTTCCCGTACCTACGGCTGACGCTGATGCGTTTGCACAGATCGGGCGCACAGCGGTTGATCCGTTGATCCGGGCACTGACAGATAGTGATAAAAAAGTGCGCGGGTTGGCTGCCGAAGCACTAGGCCGCATCCGGGATCAACGCGCCATCGAAGCACTGATCGAGGCCTTGAACGCTGATGAAGAAGCTATCCGCGCCCCAGCGACCAGGTCTCTGAGCAAGATCGGGAAAGCGGCAGTCGAGCAGTTGATCGATACGGCGCTGCATCACGAAGCGCCATATGCGCTTTTCAATGCCGCGCGCGCGCTGGGTGAGATGGAGGAAGAACTCCTCGACCACGCGTGCGACGTGCTGAATGACACACTACAGGATGAAACCGACCCTGAGATCATTCTTAATGCGGTCAATGTGTTTGATGCGATTGGCACACCAGAAGCCCGGCAATGTGCCAGGGAATGGCATAGAAAACGCCGCCGGTAATCGCTCCATACAGCGCCATACACAAAAAAACACCGGGGAAGCGCATCACTACTTCCCCGGTGCTGATTCTGCTGCTTGTTGAGCGCGAAGTGCTTACGGGATCGGCGTGGACACCTGTATATAAGCATCATCTGCGACAGCCTCATCCTCTGCGCCATCGGTCTCACGCGAGACTGCGAGCGACCACTCAGCGCCAGTGTGGGACGTGGTGTGCCGTGTGCGATCAGGAGATCGAGTCGGTTGCGAGGCTTTGGGTCCACGCCGGATCGTGCGCAACAGGAAGACGATGCCGCCCAGCAGCGCGCGTCCGAGCATGATCCCGCGCATGATTAGCGCCACCACCGTTGCTTCCGGCGCGCCCACGCTCGCCAGCCCCAAGAAATACACATACGCCGACTCTTTGACGCCCAACGACGCAATCGAGATCGGGATCAACTCGGCGGTGGTGGTTAGCGCGATCACCGGCACAAACGCGCCCAAGGGGATCGTATCGGTCACGGCGTCGAGGACGATGTACGTTGCCATAATCGTCGCGGCGTGCGCTACAATCGACAGCGCCAACATCATGACCAGAATGCCCGGACGCCCCAGGTGGCCCGCAAACGCGTCTTGCATCTTGCGCACCATGTCGGCGACCTTCGCCAGCTTGAAGCGCGTCAGGAGTGCCGCCAGCGGGTCCATAAACCAGCCCTGCCGCAGCATAATCAGGCCCACGATGCCGGACACGAACAACCCATGGACGAAAAGCTGGAAGATCAGCGGTACGCGATTCGGTTCCAGCAGCAGCGCGAACAAGCTGCCCGATCCGATCACGACCAACAGGCCCATCCCGCGCTCGATCAGCACAGATGATGTGGCGTCCACCGCGCGCCCGCTTTTGCTGGCGGTTTCGACGGCGCGCACTGCGTCCCCCCCGACGGAGGTCGGCAGCACCGTGCTGAAGAATGCGCCCACCAGATACGTCCCCAGCAGATGCCGGAACGATATCTTCATCTGACTCTGGCGCACCAACAGGCTCCAACGCAGAGCTTTGGCGACTGTTGCCAGCAGGTCCAGCCCCATCGCCAGCGGTACGAGCCGCCAATCGACATCGATGAATTTGTCCCAATCGCCGGATACTAATGAAAGCACGATGCCCATCAGGATCACGGCGGTCAGGATGCGCAGGCTCCCGATCAAACGCGACCGGTGCTGTTTGATCCACTGCACAATGCGCGTCCTGGTGCGGGCGGTTTGCTGGCCTGGTTCCGCTGGCGGTGGTGTGGCTTGTGTAACGTTCATAGCTCAGTGTCTCCCCAACCTGTGCCAGAACAACCGTTAACCTGCGGCATGTTCCAGCCATAGCGCGCGAATTATAGCAGACCGTGTTCCGCGCGCCAATTGCGGTCTCCTGTTGGATGTATACGTCAAAGATCACAATTCGTCTCTTGACAGATGCGCCACACAGGACGATCATGGACTATGTTGCGCACACACGATGCGCGCGCAGCAGGCGCGATTAAGAGCGCGATTATAACCCGAATGAAGCATTTATACCCGCGCGCTGTAGCATCCGGGGCCACGAACGAGTTGTCAGTAGTTTGTTGTGTTGCGAAGAACGGCCTCACCTCCCTGGCCCCC
>CBEVZO010000350.1:0-4916 GCA_965554365.1 uncultured Anaerolineae bacterium | reverse complement strand
ACAATCTTGCGGTAGATTGGTGATCAGCCCCTCGTTCATCACATTGCCATAGACCACGCGCGGTGTGCCCGTTTCCATGCTGTGAATGATCAGCGAGCCGTACTCCATGCTGGGGCTGACTTGAATCTCCGTTTCCGGATCCTCATATTCTGCGCGCATTTCCTCCCACTCCGCGATCTGGTCCTCGCAGCGGCGAATGTATTCGTCCAGCGGGATGTTGTACCGCTCCACCAGATCGGGACGGTCGCGCTTGATGAACCAGGGCACATATTCCGCGAAATGCTCGCTGGACTCGGTGACAAAATAACCGAGGCGCTGGAGCATCTCATAACGCACGCGGTTCCGGTCCGGCACGCGGCCTTCCTCGGCTACCTTATGTAGATCGGGATATAGGTCGCGACCCTGATGCTCGAACGTCAGGTAAAACGCCATGTGGTTGATCCCGGCGCACACGTACTGCAACTCGTTGAATGGGACGCCGAGGTCCATCGCAAGCCGCATCGCCGTGCCTTGTACACTGTGGCACAAGCCCACCGTCTTTATCTGCGTCGCGCGGTTGATGGCCCAGGTGAGCATCGCCATCGGATTGACGTAGTTGAGGAACAGCGCGTCCGGGCAGAGTTCCTCCATCTCAGCGGCCATTTCCAGCAGCACGGGGATCGTGCGCAGCGCACGCATGATCCCACCCACGCCGAGCGTATCGGCAATCGTGGCGCGCAGGCCGTACTTCTTAGGCACTTCAAAATCGACCACTGTGCCCGGCTTATAGCCCGCCACCTGGATCATGGCGATCACATAATCCGCCCCGTCGAACGCGGCGCGGCGATCCGTCGTCACTTCGATCTCCGGCTTGGCGTCGAGCGCCTGTGCGACCTTGTGCGCGACGATCTCGGACGTTTTCAAACGCTCCGGATCAATGTCAAACAGCGTGAACGTCGAGTCTTTGAGTTCAGGGAAGTGCAGCACATCCCCCATCAAGTTCTTGGCGAAGACGGTACTCCCCGCCCCAACAAATACAAGCTTAGGCATTGTGTGTGCGAATCCTTTCAACAACATCCGGCGAAAATCATGACGAAATGTTGCATCAACTATAACCCAGGGAGATTGTACATCGTGCGGGGAGATTCTCAAGAAAATGTCAAAAGACAATGTTCTGCTTAACACATAGTTTACATTCTCCCAAAACTCTACTAACAGCTATGCCCCACCATGAGATCAACGGGTTAGAGTGTGTGAACACTCTGAGGTGGTCAAACATCATAACGCTTCGGTGAGGCTGTATACCAATATTTCATTGGTGCTCAGCCAGATGATGTGGTGGGATTTCCTAACATCGTTCCCCTCCTTCAATGGTTGTATCCCCCCACGATCGGTAACTAACTTGCGTGGACTATGTTCTGGCATAGACCACGCCTAGACCACGCCGCGTCTTGCGAGATGCTGCTGGCTAATGGTGTTCGCCTATCGTCCGCATATTCAGTTACACACCGACTTTAGTCACAAAATGGAGAGAAAACGATGCTACACAAGATGGTATACAAGAAGGTCTGGTTCTTATTGTTGGCTGCGTTGTTCGTCTGCGCGACCACGCTGCCCGGTACAGTCAGTGCCACACCCGATCAACCGCCTCCGCCAATTATCTGCGACTATCCAAACGCGGCAAATCTTGGCGCTGGCAGCACAGGGACGGTGACAAGTGCGCTTGGTGTAACCTATGTGTTACCCAATGGAGGGAATATCGCCGTCCAGGGACTGTCACCTACTGGCCCATTCTCCCGGATCATCCTCCCGGGTCCCTCCGCCTATCTCGGGCTTATCGCGAAAAGCAACGGGGGGGTCAATGCCACAGCCGCATTCATGGTTATAACCACGCCTGTCTTCGGAGGGATTATTCCTGCTGGCCCGCCTGTGTCACTTGTCAATATTGGCCCGCCACACACAGGAATCCGGTTGGCGCACGAAGGTGCCGAGTTGGTGATCATACGCGTTTGTTTCCTGTCCGATCAGCTCCCTGAGCAGCAGTAATGTAGCTGTGCTCACACACTTCTACCCTTGAGACTCAAAAAGGGCGGGTTTTGAACCCGCCCTTGTAATATCCGACACAATCTAGCTAAATCTCATGGCGGCCCTGCAACGCGCGCAGCAGTGTCACCGAATCGACATATTCGAGATCGCCGCCCGTCGGGAGGCCACGCGCCAGCCGGGTGATCTTCACGCCGGTCGGGGCAAGTTGGCGCTGGAGATACATCGCCGTCGCATCGCCTTCCATGCCGGGATTCGTGGCAACGATCACTTCCAGCACCCCGCCCCCGCGCACACGCGCCACCAGTTCGCGGATTTTCAGGTCTTCCGGGCCGATGCCGTCTACCGGCGAGATCGCGCCATGCAGCACATGATAGCGCCCCTGATATGCGCCGGTACGCTCCACCGCCAGCACGTCGAGCGGTTCCTCGACCACGACGATCTGCGTTTTGTCGCGCCCCTCATCCGCGCAGATCGCGCAGGGCACGTCTGCGGTGATGTTGTGACACACGGTGCAGTAGCGCGTTTTGGCTTTCAGATCACCAATCGCGCCCGACAGCGTATGCGAGAGTTCGTCCGGCGCGCGCAAGAGATAATACGTCAGGCGCGAAGCCGTCTTAGGACCAACGCCCGGCAAGCGCGAAAACGCATCGATCAGGCGCGTGACGGGTTCGGGAACTGCTTTACTCACGGCGTACCTCATTTCGGGTTAGCCCAACATCCCACTCAGACCGGGCGGCAGCATGGAGTCTAGTCCGCCAGTGAAGCCCGCCATCCGTTCCTCAGACATCGCTTGTGCCTGTTCGGTCGCCTGGTTGATCGCGGCGAGCAGCAAATCCTGCAAATCCGTGACCCATTCGTCGTCGTCGGTATCAATCGCGTCGGGGTTGATCGTGAGCGCCTGAATCTCGGAATGGCCGTTGATGACCACTGTCACCGCGCCGCCGCCGACGCTGACTTCGATCTGTTCATCGCCGAGCGCTTCCTGCGCGGTAGCCATATCTTCTTGCATCTTCTGAATCTGGCGCATCATGGCGTTCTGGCCCATGCCCTGCGGCCCACCAAATCCACTCTTACCGCTGCGTTTGCGTGCCATGTTGATTACTCCTGATTATTTGTAACTCGTCTTCTGCCTGAGATAACTACTCATCCAGATCGCTTAACTCGCCACCGAGATCGTTTACCCCATAAGCGAGGACATCATCCTGCGCGAGAACATCCTCGGCTTGCGCGCTCTGCTCGCCGATGTCCTCAGCGACCACCACCTTCACTTGCAGCTCCACCTCAAAGGTATCATAGAGCGTATCCAGCAGCGCGTCGATCTTTTCGCGCTCCTCAAGGATCGCCTTGAAAACCGAGTTCTTCGCGCCGAGAATCACCACCGTGCCACGCACATCACGCGGGGTCATGTGATCAAGGACCGCCGGTAGCGCATGATGATAGCGTTTGGCGGCACGCTGTATGGTAGGCCATTGCTGCCGCAGCGATCCCAGATCAATCGCGCCGGGTTCGTGGGATTCTGCCGGTTTGGGCGGCGCTTCCTCGCGCGGGACCGGCTGCGGAAGATCGTCCTGTGTGCGGGCCGGACGTTGACGCGGCGCGGGCAACGGTTCTTCCTCTACCGGCTTGATGCTTTCCAGAAAGGCCAGTTCCAGCGGGAGTTGAGGCTGCCAACCGCCCTGCCATTCGTTGATCGCCTTGTTAAACGCATGGATCGCGCTCAACAGCGCCTTGCGCCCAATCGTCTCGGCCTGTGCGTCTAAAATCGCGCGCCGGTCGTCGGGCACATCCACCATGCGCTGCCCCGCCATCTGGACCAACACCACCTGGCGCAGATGCTCAATTACCTGCCGCCCAAACTGGCGCGGATCGGTCCCGCTGTCCACCGCCGCGTTGATGATATCGAGTCCGGCAGGGGCATCGTTGTCGATGAACGCTTGCGTCAGTTCGACCACGTTCTGCCCGCTGGCTGTGCCGAGGACCTGCTCCGCTGTTTCCAGCGTGATGTATTCGTCGGGGTCCGCGAGCATCTGGTCGAGCAGGCTAATGCTGTCGCGCACACTGCCCGTACCCTCGCGCGCGATCAGTTCCAGCGCGGCATGATCAATCCCCACGCCTTCGCCCTCCGCGATCAGCGCGAGACGCTCGGTGACTTCCGCCAACGAGACACGGCGGAACTCGAAGATCAGGCAGCGGCTTTTGATCGTCGCGGGGACCTTGTGAAATTCAGTGGTCGCCAACACAAACACCGCGTGTTCAGGCGGCTCTTCTAATGTTTTGAGCAGCGCATCAAACGCCGCGCCGGAGAAACGATGTACTTCATCGATGATGTAGACTTTGAAACCGCCCTCACTCGGCGCAAAGGCGATCTTCTCGCGCAGGTCGCGCACATCATCTACGCCAGTGTGCGAGGCCGCGTCGATCTCGATCAGGTCCAGATAGCGCCCCTCATTCACAGCGAGGCAGTGCGGACACTCATTGCACGGGCGATGTTCGGGATCGGGGGCAGTGCAATTGATCGCTTTCGCCAGCAAGCGCGCCATTGTTGTTTTGCCGGTTCCGCGCGGGCCGCTGAACAGGTACGCGTGGCGGATGCGCTCCTGAATCAGCGCATTGCGCAGGGTGCGCGTGATATGGTCCTGACCGATCACGTCGCCAAACGTTTGGGGTCGCCACTTCAGATAAAGGGCCTGTTCGGGCACAGCGTCGCCTCCGTCTCTGGAAATCGTGCGTCTAGTGTAGCAAGCGCGAATGATGATGCGCAAATCTTCTGTTGCGATTTTTACGCCAGATCAGCAACCGGCTGCTATAATTGAGGTGCTGGCATCGGTAGTGTATACGCATTGGATGATCAAGGAGCGACTATGTTTGGCAGTCTAGGCACACCGGAACTG
>CBEVZO010000349.1:0-4937 GCA_965554365.1 uncultured Anaerolineae bacterium | reverse complement strand
GGTGAACTCCGCCGCAGTCCGCCGATCCCGCAACCACAGCGCGCACCCCGTGACCGTACTCAATAGCAGCAGCACGAGGTTGAACACCTGATCCGCCCGGTAATCGACGATCATTTGCGCCGGGTCTGCGCGGACGAAGCCTAACAGTGCGAGTCCCAGGCTGCTGAGCGCTAGAATCAGCCACAAGCGCAGCCCGCGCAGCCAGTTCAGGGCGGTCAGGAGTAGTGCTAACGCCACCAGCAGCGCCCCAAAGCGCGTCCCGAATGCCTGCACATCCAGGCGCGGCGCATAGAGACCGAACACGTCCGGCAATTCTGCCACCAACCAGCTCGGCCAGTCCGCCAGCGTCGCGACCTCGTAGCCGTAACCACACCCGGCATCGCGGCAGCCGGTCCATGCGCCGATCATGCCCAGCGGCCACGCAATCGCCAGTGCATCTGTCCACGCACGCAGATCAACGCCGCGCCAGCGTGCCACGATCCACACCACCGGAAGCGCCGCTACCAGTCCTCCGTGCCACGCCATCCCGCCCATCCAGAGCTTAGTGATCTGGTTGGTGTGATGAACGAAGTATTCCCATTCCAGCGCTACATGCAGCACCCGCGCCCCGATGACGCCCGCGCCCAGCCCCGCGAGACTCACATCCAGCCAGGGCAGCAGCGCACGCGGATTGTAGGCATAGGCGCGCCACAGGAGCGTCACCAGTCCGAGCAAAATTCCGCCTATCAGCCACGCGGTATACGCGCGTAGTTCCAGCGGGCCAATATCGATTACAACTGGATTCATAGGTTTTCCGTACTATAGAGTAGCTGATATCCGCCCAAACCTTACGCGGATCGGGCGCGGCTGTCAACTAACGGTCAGCTACCGCACCGCGTTATTGGTAGAATGTCTGTTAGAAATCAGTTGTGTTCTTGATGTTTTTGTTATAATCAGGATAATTGGAGCGTAAAATAGCCTATTATCGCGCAAAGGAGCGATTTGCATGATCAGTCTGATATTGAATTTTGTCGCTATCGCCGGGTTGGCGCTGGCAGGATTTGGCGTGTTTATGGCCGCACAGGCTGTGTCGCGCAACGATCCGGCACGTGGTGGCGTGCTGATCACGGTAGTCGGGGTGATAGTCGCCGTGTTGTTCTTCGTCATGAGCGCCGGGGTGGTCGAAATTCAGCCGTCGGAGGTCGGCGTGATTTTCAATGTCCTCAGCGGTGAACTGGCGGAGAATTCGCTTGATCCGGGGTTGCACATTATCATTCCCGGTATTCAAGAGGTGACCATTTACTCTGTGGCACAGCAAGAATACACTGTCTCCAGCGTTCCTGGGGAAGGCGCAGTGCAGGGTGACGACGCGATCACCGCACTGACGCAGGATGGTCAGGAAGTCACCATCGACGTGACGATGATCTACAACATCGATCCAGCAAATGCCCACTTGGTGCATCAGCGCTGGCAGAGACGCTATGAAGAGGGGCTGATTCGGTCCACACTGCGCGCCGAAACGCGCGCCGCACTCACGTCATTCCGCGTCGAGCAAATCTATGGCGGCGAGCGTGGGTTGTTGGTAGACGAGATCGAAGAAAACATCCGGGCGAGCATCCAAACAGAAGGCTTCCAACTGAGCAGTATCAAGATTCGCAACATCACGTTCTCGCCGGAGTATGTCGCGTCGATTGAGCGCAAGCAGGTTGCGCAGCAGGAAGCGCTAGAGGCCGAGTTCCGCGTGCAAGAGCGTCGGCAGGAAGCCGAGCAGCAGCGCGAGTTGGCGCGTGGTGACGCTGATGCGTCCCGCATCCGTGCTGAGGGTGAAGCCGAAGCCCTGCGTCTGATCAATGAGCAGTTAGCGCAAAACCCGTTGTTGCTCCAGTGGCGCTATATCGAGCAGTTGGGCGACAATGTGGAAATCATGGTCATTCCATCCAACAGCCCCTTCCTGTTTGACCTGGAATCACTGACGAACGCCACCGGCGGCCTGACACCAGAGGCTGCGCCCGCCAACTAGGCAAGCAGCCGTTTGAGCTGTTAACGATTATCACCAGGGGCGCGGCGGATGCTACGCCCCTGGATGTATGTTAGTCTGTGTTTCCCAGCGTGATCAGCGCCGATCCCTGCGACGGCAGCGTGATCGCGAACGCGTTGCCCGGCTGGACTGCACCCAACGCCACTCCATCCGCAATTACCGTATGTGGGCCGTCCAGGTGCGTGAGCGTGAAGTCTAGCGTGCGTTCCTCCGCGTAGGGGTTAAAGACCATGTACGCCCGGTCTGCCACTGTGGGAGGATATGTGCGGTCAAACACGTTGAGGTTGACGATCAGCGCGTGTGGATCGGCGGCCTTGCCCAGCGCCTCATACAACAGATACGCCCACAGCACTTCACCCGCCCCATAAATCTCCTTGCCGTTGTAGCCCACAAATTCGCGCACCGTATGGGTTTCGTGCGGACGCACGTCGTAGTAATCTACATCTTCGTAGGGGATGTGTTGCAGGCTGGTGGGGCCGTACTCGCGTTCCCATTCGTCGGGGATGTGCGGCGAGAAGAAGTAGAAATTCTTACTGCGGTTCAGGTTGAGTATCTTCAGCGGCGCGGTGGGATCAAATTCAGGCCGCCCCGCCATAAACCGCAGATAGTCCGCCCAGAACATGATCGCCTCGACATTTTCCTTGAACGCGGGCGCGTTGATCCCGCCGCGCTCCACCGGGTTGTAGTACGGGACGATCATGCCGTCGCGCCAGTCAGCGGGCAACCACGCGCTGCGCACCGGTGCGCAGCCCGGCACATCGATCCGGCCCTCGTTATGGTAGAGCAACTGCGCCTGCGCATAAAAGAAGTCCTGTGCCAACTGCGCGAAATCGGTGTCGGAGCCGATTACCTCGGCGTAACCGATCATATGTGCGGCGGCGGCAGTGGCAGCGGTGAGTTCCTGCGGTTCGTACAGCAGGTCAAACGGGTTCTCGACCGCGCGCATTGCCAACAGCGCCCGTTCCGTCTCCACCAGATACGCCGTATCCCCGGTGATCTGATACGCGTGGATCAGTGCATACGCCAGCAATCCGGCGGTGGAGTAGTTGCGCGTGTTGCGTCCGCCCGCGCGCTGTTTGTCCAGCCCGATGAACTGCGGGAACAGGTAATCGAACCCGCGCGCCATGTCAATGGCACTCCCCAGGTTGCCCCGGTACGATTTTTCCAGCACAGTGTTCCCGGAAATCATATACAGATGCCCGTACTTGAGGACGCTGTTTTCCATGTAGTACCATGCGTCGTGGCGCGTGTCGCCGGGTTTGTTGGTAGATTGCTGCACGGCAGGATTATAGTATTTCGGCAGTTCCGCGATGAGCCGGTCCACAAACGCCTGACGCTCCGCATCGGGGTGCAATTGCAGGTAGCGCGCCATCGGCCACAGCACATCCATCATCGCCATGAGTTCGGTGATCGCGCGTGTGCGATCCGCCCCGCCCCATTGATCGGTCCCTTTCACATACGGGCGGAACCCCGTGATCCCGGTGGACGGCTCCACGAACCAGCACAGGTCTTCGATCAACAGTTCCTCAAACGCGCGCGCGGCATAGTCAGCCCAGGTGGTCGCGTTTGGTGGGGGTGCGGAGTAGGCAGGCAACGCGGCAAGGGCCTGTTGGCGGCTCGCGATCATGGCGTGCCATGCGTCATCTTGCGCGTGACGGGGCGGCGAGGGGGGCAAGGTGGTCATTAGTGTTGCTCCTGAGTGTATAAGTAGCGGCGAACGGTGTGTATACATCATATCTCCGCACCAGAATCAAAAAGGGGCGGTCAACGACCACCCCCATTGTACGATCATTTGGTGTGCGCTGCGTTAGCCGCAACTATCCAAATCGCGCCACTTGGCGACGACATCACCATCGACCAGTAGCTCAGTGACGCCTTCCTCGACCTCCACGTCCAGCGTGCGGTTGGCGATCTCCTCGCATTCCACACCCTTTTCGACGGCGTTCCATGTCCCGCGCGCATATTTGTACTGGATACTCGCGCCTTCGGGGATTTCGAGCGTGACGGTCCAGTGCTGATCGTCGATCTGCTCCATCACCACCCCCGCAGGGTCCCAGAAGGGCAGGTCTTCTGCGCCCAGGTCACCCGCGATATACACGTCACCTGCGCCCTCTTGGGTGTAGTCCGGCACGGTCACGATAAACGTCACCGTGATACGGCGGCGCTGGACTGTCGCCTCGCCCAGATCAACCGGGTCCGACTCGTTCAGCGCACCATCGAGCGCCGTAACCGCATACGTGTACGTGTTACCCGGTGCGACACCGCGATCTTGATAGCGGTTATCGTCCCCGGCGGGCACTTCCTCGATCACGGTTGTTTCATCGTCCAGCGTGCGATAGATGCGATACGCCGCGACATCCTCGGCGGGAGAATCCTCCCAGCGCAGCACTACACCCGCCAGCGACGCTTCGACGATCTCCGCTGAAGCAGGCGCAGCGGGGGCATCAATGTCTTCTGGCGCGTCGATAGTCAGCGGCGGGAATGTGCCGTCGTCAGTTGTGACGAGGACCCAGGCCTCGCCCGCGTTGGATGTGAAGCGTACCCAGACCTCCCAATCCTCCGAGGGATGGGGCGGGACCGGCAGTGTGACCGTATACACATCCGCGCCATCTGCTTCACCCGCATAGTGCATCAAATACCAGCGCGGCGCATTTACGGAATCGTAGGGGATCAGGAGTGTAGCCTGCGCGATCACGCCTTCGGCAGAACCGTCGTCCTCGGTCTGACCCTCGATCAGCACGGCGGCGGAGACATCAACCGTCACGCCGAAACCGTAAGTGATCGCGTCCGGCATGTCGTCCAGCAGGAACGACGTGGTTGCAATCGGCGCAGTCGGGATTGCCGGGACACTCGCGCTGAGGTCGCCGGGCAGCAGGTCCGCGCTGACTGCCGCCACTGCATAGTGGTAGCGGTAGCCATT
>CBEVZO010000348.1:0-4986 GCA_965554365.1 uncultured Anaerolineae bacterium | reverse complement strand
CGTCACGAGCCGGGCGTAATGCCTGTGCCGGAGTGGGTGACGGGCACATTGATGTTTGTCGATCTGGTCGGGTTCACGCCGCTGATCGAAGCGCATATCGGGGCCGGGCGCGATGGCGGGCGGGCGCTGCTGGGTGTGCTGAGCGCGTATTTCAGGCGGTTGATCGAGGTCGTGACGGTGTCGGGCGGGCGGCTACTGGAATTCACAGGCGACGCGATTCTGGTGCATTTTCCGGCGAACGTGAAGGTGCGACGCGATCCGCGTGAGGCGCTGCATACGACGCTCAACCGTGCCGTGCGCACCGGCCTGCGGATGCAGCACGCCATGCAGGATCAGGAGGCACTGGCGGGGTTGCATATCCGCGTGGGCATTCACTGCGGGCGGGTGCTGATCGCTGACCTCGGCACGCCGCGCCGCCGTGAGCGTGTGCTGTTGGGGTGGGACGTGGGCGAGGCCAAACGCGCCGAAAGTCACAGCGCGCCGGGACGTGTGGCGCTCAGTAAGGCGGCGTATGAGGAGCTATTGGCGTTTGATGAGTTGACCGGGCGCGGGCTGTTCAACTTTGAGCAGGCAGAGACGCCGGGCTACTGGTTTGTGGTGGATGATCTGACCGACAAGGAGTTGGGCGATTCTGAGTGGTCGTCGATTTTGCCGGGTGTGCGACGCCTGCGGCGCTCGATCATGGATCTGTCGCCCGCGCATTTGCTGACGCGGATCACGGAAGTGGTGACGCACATGGAGCCGCTGGCGAGCTACGTTCCCGCGCCGGTGTTGGCGCTGCTGGTCGAACACGCGAACGCGCGCCACGTCCCGCCGGAGTTCAGCACGCCGACGGTGCTGTTCGTGAATCTGATCGGACTCTCGGAGGCGGCGGACGACTGCGCGCCGGGTGAGGAGCAGGTGCTTGCGGCGGCGTTCTCGCGGTTGTTCGCGCAGATCAACGCAGTCGTGGAGTGCCTGGGCGGGACGTGCAAAAAGGTGACGTACCATCTGCGCGGCTCGGATATTATGATCTTCTTTGGCGTGCCGGTTGCGCATACGGACGATCCGCTGCGGGCGGTGCGCGCGGCGCTCATGATCCGCGATCTGATTGCGGGCGCGGAGCCGATCACGGTCGGCGGGCGAGTGGTGCAGCCCTCGTGCCGGATCGGGTTGTCGTTGGGACCGGTATTCGCGGCGGAGATTGGGGACACGATGAGTCGCCGCGAGTTCAATATTATCGGGGATGATGTGAATATTGCGGCGCGGCTGATGGCGTATCGTGACACGCCGAACGAAATTCTGTTGACGGGGGCGGTGCAGCGTTCGATACGCGGGCTGGCAGTCTGTGACCAGTTGGGGACGTTGGCGCTCAAGGGCAAGACGGAGTCGATTCCCGTATATGTGCTGCGGGCGCTGCGGGAGGTGTGACGTATATGTCGCGGCGCATAGAAGTTGTGGTCGTGTGGTTCACTGAGGGCTGAAACCCTCAGCTACCCAAAATTAAAGGACGCTCAAGCGCCCTCGGCTAGCCGTGCAGCCGAGGGCCGTTTCACGGTCCGGCTTATATGTAGCCCGGTCCATGTGGGCCGGGCGATCTGCGATGATCACACATGGTTGACTCTCTGTGATGTCACTGGCAGCACGCGCAGGCCCCCAGATCACGCGGGGGCACGCAATGAAAACGCCAAGTATCTTCAACACACCGTCCGGGGCAGGGCGGTGTTGTTTTGCAGGATCAGCATACGATTTTTACGCTTTCTATAGGACCTTGGTACTACCACCATGTTATAATGGTTACTCTGTCGCGAGGAGTATTGGAAGGAAACAGGGGCGCGATGAAGTTCAAATTTCATATTTTCGTACGGAAGCAGAAGAACGGAACCTACACCGTTGTACCCGTGTCGTTCTGGAACCTCAGTGCCTACGGGCCGAATTTGATCGAACTGAAAAAGGAACTGGCCGAGGCGATCAAAGAACGGGTTGAGGAAATGCCGCCGCAGGAGTTGGCGCGCGTGGAGTTCGACTCCGGTTTAACGCTGCGCCGCGTGCAGGTGGCGATCCGCCCGATTGATCGCAAAAAACGCAAGAAGCGCCGCGAACAGGTCGAACTGGTGTTTAGCTTGCTCGTGAAGTCCGACGAGGACAAGCAGTTGGTGGTCAACGTGCCGCGCCTGGGCGATCCGCCGCTGATGTTCTACGCTTATAACTGGGCGGAACTCGAAGAAACCGCCAGCACGGAGATCAAGACGTGGTTGGACGACGAAACGCTCGAAGAGTTGCAGCAGTATCACCACGCGCGCAGCGAATTTCTGGACACGCTCGAAGTTGATGTCACGATCAAGAAGGCGAAGGAACGTGCGAAGGCCGAGCGCGGGCCGTTTTTCGGACGCCCTGATCCCGACGAAGACGAGGATTTCCATGCGCTGAAGGAGGTCGGGATCAACCTGTCGGCGCAGGTGGGCGAGCAGCGGTTCCGCCGCGCGTATCACCGCGAAGACGAGATCGAGATGGTCCTGCAAATCCTGATGTCGCGCCGCCATAACAGTGTGCTTGTGACCGGGCCGTCGGAGTCTGGCAAAACGGCGGTGGTACATGAGGTCGTGCGCCGCATCCTGAATCAGGACTGCGATGTCGCGCTGCATGAACGCGAAGTCTGGATGCTGACGCCGGATCGTATCATCGCAGGCGCGCAATACGTGGGGACGTGGGAAGACCGTATCAATAATATCGTGGACGAGTGCCGCAAGAAGCGCCATATCCTCTATGTGCCGGACCTGACCGGGCTGTTGGAGGTCGGGCGCTGGTCCAAGAGCGACATGAACGTCGGTTTGGCGCTCAAGCCGCATATCGCCAGTGGCGAAGTGTGCATCATCGGCGAAGTTTCGGCGGAGCGCCTGACGATGGCGCAGGGCCTGGGACCGGGGTTCACGGACCTGTTCCGTCGCGTGGATATTCTGGGTATGTCGGAAGAAGAAACGCTCTCGATGATGGGCAACGTCGCCCGCGATCTGGAGCGCGAACTCAATGTGCGCATCCAGCCGGACGCGATGCAGGCAAGTGTGGGCCTGAGCCGTCGCTTCTGGCCGTACCGTGCGTTTCCCGGCAAGGCGATCCGGTTGCTGGAAGAAACTGCAGCGGATGCCACGCGTTTGCAGGCCAATCCGCCGCCCGCTACATCGTCGCGGCTGCGGCGTCGCCCGTTTATGGTGCGCGTGGGGCGGTCTGAGGTGATCGGGGCGTTCTCGCGTTACAGCGGGCTGCCAGAGTTCATTGTCAATGACGAGGCGCGCATGACGGTGCGCGAAGTCGAGGAGTTTTTCCGCGCGCGCGTGCTGGGCCAGGAAGAAGCGGTGCAGGCAGTCGTGAGCCTGATGGCGATGGTGAAATCGGGACTCAACGATCCGCACAAGCCACTGGGCACGTTCATGTTCATCGTCCGACGGGCGTCGGGAAGACGCACATGGCGAAGATGATGGCAGGCTATCTCTTTGGCGATGAGGAGCGTCTGATCCGCTTCGACATGAGCGAGTACACCGACTTTGACGGCGTGACGCGCTTGATCGGGGCGTTTGACCGTGAGGGTGAACTGACGCGCCGTATCCGCGAGCAGCCGTTCAGTGTGCTGCTGCTGGACGAGTTCGAGAAAGCCGCGCCGCGCATCTATGACATCTTTTTGCAGGTGTTGGGCGAAGGACGTCTGACTGACGCGGCAGGGCGCACGACGTTGTTCCACAACACGATTGTGATTCTCACCAGCAATCTCGGCGGCGGATCGAAAGCCTTCCGCGCGCCAGGGTTCACGGTGGGTGAAGCGACGGACCCGGCGGTGGTGAACGCGCAACTGCGCAGCCACTACGTGCAGGAGGTCCAACGGTATTATCGACCGGAGTTCGTCAACCGGCTGGATCGCACGGTGGTGTTCGGACTGCTCGATCCGGGCGCGGTGCGATCGATTGCGCGCCGCGAGATGAACGACGTGCTGCGGCGGGACGGGATCACGCGCCGCAATATGCTGGTGGAACTCGACGAGACGGTGATCGATCTCGTGTTGGAAAAAGGGTACACGCCGGAATATGGCGCGCGTCCGTTGAAGCGCGAGATCGAACGTCGCGTGGTCGATCCGATGGCGCGCCAACTCGCGGAACGCAGCAGCGCCGAGCAGCATTTGCTGCGCGTGTATGTGGAGGATGGCGAGTTGGCGCTGAAATCTGTGCCGATTGACGACGCGCCCAAGAGCGCGGTCACGTTGGGCGCGGGTGGTAACGGCGCGGGCGGAAAGCAGAAGCTCTCGCTCTCGGAACTGGCGGAGGGGTTCGCGCTGCTGCGCCGCCGTCTGATGGACTGGGCCGAGGGCGACACCGTAAAGGGGATGCAGCGCGAGAAAAGTGCCTTGCTCAGCGCCACACACACCCAGGATTTCTGGGACGACACTGAGCACGCCGGGCAGAACATGCGCCGCTTCTACTTTCTGGACCGGCTGACACGGCGGTTGCGGCAATTGCAAGAGCGCGCGGAGTATCTGGAAGATTTCGCGGTGATCGTGAGCCGCGAGCGTGACCATAGCTACCAGACCGAACTGGCGAAGGATTATGAGCAGCTTTACAACAACGTGGCGTTTCTCGATATCGAGTTGATCACCGCGCGGCTGCCGCATCGCAACCACGCGATGATGCTGCTCTCGATGATGGGCACGCAGCCCGTCCCGCCGATGAAGCCGCATCACGCGTGGCACCGGCGCGTGTCGGAGATGTACCTGTGGTGGGCGGAACACAAGGGCTATGACCGCGAGGTGTACTTGCTCGTGCCGGATGAGAACGCGCCCGGTGGCAAGCGGTTCGTGCAACTGCGCGCGGGTAACTTCAAGAGCGTGATGAAGCGCTATGCGACGCACGGCCCGACCGACGAGATCGCGTTGGCGTTTGAGGGCAGCAACGTGTTTGGGTTCCTCAAAGGGGAGCGCGGGGCGCACCGGCGGCTGACCAACGAACCGGGCGGGGAAGAACT
>CBEVZO010000347.1:0-5001 GCA_965554365.1 uncultured Anaerolineae bacterium | reverse complement strand
CAACGTAGTATCCAATGGTCCACCGCGCGTGATAATCGCGATTTGATCAAAGACTTGCAACGTGCCGATAGTGCCGAGGACCACGATCAGCAGCGTGATCGGGCGCAGCAAGGGGACAGTGATCAGGAAAAAGCGCTGGAAACGGTTCGCGCCGTCGATCTCTGCAGCCTCATACAACTGCGGCGGGATATCTTGCAGCGCCGCCAAATACATGATCATAAACGTGGGTGCGGTGGTGAAAATGTTCATCACCATCACCGACATAAACGCCACACTCGGCCCGCGAACTACCAACGGTACAAACGAATCACCGGGCATCTGGCTGGGCTTATCGTAGCCCAGCGTCTGGTGCGCGAGCAGCGCCATCGTCGCCATCATCAAACCGAGCAACATGGGGAGGCCGACACCACCGAACACCGCCAGCTTACCGAGGATGTGCAGCGGGCCGGGGTCTTCAATGCTGGTCCATTCCAGCGCCGCCGTCTCGATGCCCTTTCCGGCGGCAGATTGTGTCAATGCGGCAGCGACGATCAGGCAAAAGGCCATCAAACCTACTGCTGCCGTAAAGCCCGGCGCATTGCCCACCTGCTCACCACTGAGCACGGTAATCAGGACTACGATCAGGAACCACGCGCCGCTGCCGACGATCACGCTGCGCTGTCCCATCGCGCGCTCGTAACCGAGTTTCAGCCGGTTCAGCACCAACGGGGCCAGCAGTGTGCCCAATCCCGCCGCGTAGACCAAACCCTCAATGGTGTTTTGGTCCCACACTGCAATAATGATCACCGCACCGACAATGCCGGTCGCGATTGTGATACCCATTGCAGTGATCATCGCGCGCTGATGCAGCGCCTTGAAACGCCACCACATCACCACACGCAGCGTGATGATTGCGGTTAACGCGACCGTCCACACCGCCATCCAGCGATCCCAATAGCCGTGATAGTATGGCTTGAGGAACGTCAGATCGCCTAGCCGGTTCGGTGTGTTGAACCACTGCAACCCAGGGCTGCCCGGTGGAATACGGATGCCCAGATCGGTGATGAATGGCCCCAGTCCTAGCGTGTCAAACACGATCATGTTGACAAAACCGCGTCCGCTGAACAACCATAAGAAGATCAACGAAATCACCACCGATGAGGTCACACTGGGCGCATAGAACAACGTGCGGAAAAAGCGCCGCCCCGCAAACTGCGTATTCATCGCGACCGCCAGCATCAGCGAGATCATCGTCTGGAGCGTGACCACGATCAATGCGTACCAGAGTACGTTGGTGAGTGAGATCAGGAACTTGGAATCTTTGACCGCGCCGGTGTAGTTTTCCAGGCCTGCCCATTTGGCCGAACCGAACAGGTCCAAATCGTTGAATGAAAGATAAAACGCCAGCGTGAAAAGACCAATGGTGAAGATACTCGTCAACAGTAGATACGGCGAAATGTATAAGTACGCGAACATCGCTTCGCGCTGGGCCAGCGTTTCATTGTAACGCGAGCTGAGTTTGCGGCTAAAGAGGATCCATGCAGCGAATCCGAACAGCAGCACAAAGGGCAGCACCTGTGCCCCCTGCGAGAGCCGGTCCAGCCAGTGTCCGTCGATAAGCTGGTCACCCACCCCACCCGGCAGCGCGTCGAACAGATCGTAAAACGGGCCCTTACGGATAGGTTGATCAATCATGCTGAGCAGAATGTCGTCATTGACCGTCATCTGCCGCAGCATATAAAAACTAGAGAGCATAAGCCCAGCATAATTCAGTGCCAACGCAGTCATGCGCGCGCGGCTGCCACCACCAAGCAGGCCGGGAATCTGCCCCAGCATCAGCCCGCCAGACACGATCAACAGCACGATCACTGCACCGTCGATAAAAACTGGAGACGCCCAACGAAACAACGCAGATTCTGAGATGCTGAGCAGCGTATCCAGCATATTGTCAAAAAACGCCCCATTGCCGCGAAACGTAGCGGGCGTGATCATTAATAAAGCGAACAGTAGCGCAAACAAGCCCGTAAGCGTGTGCCAACCGATCACCAGAAAAACGCGCAGCGCCAGCAAATCTATAGGCGATTTCAGCATCTGGTTGGCTGGTGGGCTGGGAGTGACCGTTGTCATGGTTGTTCCCCTTTTTCCGGTCAGGCCATGCCGATTAAGCGAAGCTATCAACAGCACCTAGTCGAGCAAACCGGGAGACCAAGTGTAACACTCGACCACCCGGCTTGCGTACGATTCGTCAGTGTGATGAAGCAAGGGGTTAATCGTCGGCAACAATCTCGTTTACTTCGGCTACCGCATCGTCAAGCGCAGTCTGGACATCTTTCTCGCCCAGCCAAATTGCATTCAGCGCATTGCCGAAAGCGCCAATCACTTCGCCGTTGAACTCGCCGTAGAAGAACGCTTCACCGGATACCGCGCCAGCCAGCAGCACACGTGATGAGAGGTCTAATTCCGCCAGGAAGTCGTTGTCGGCCAACAGCCCCATGTGTGTGGGCAGCGCGAAGCCGCTCTCGGCAATCGGCTGCTGGTTCATCGGACTGGTCAGGAATAGCGTCAGCAGTGCCGCCGCATTGGGATATTCCGTGTTCGCGTTCACGCCCCAGGCGTTCTGGAATAACAGGTTGCCTTCGCCGCCGTCAGGGGTCGTAGGCATCGGGGCCACGGCCCACTCGACATCCGGGAACTGGGTGTTGAGGTAGTTGACCAACCAACCGCCCTCAAAGCCCATCGCTGTCAATTTGTTACCCAGCGCTTCACCGCACCAGCCCATACCGATATCTGCCGGGGATGCGCCCACGCCGTCCGCGTACATGCCGTAGAAGAACTCGGTGGCGGCCACAGCCTCGGGGCTGTTGAACAAAGCCTCGGTGTAGTCCGCGTTCATGATACCACCACCAGCCGCGATCACCAACGCAGGCCAACGTCCTGCATCTGGGGGCGTACACATACCCACCGTCTCGCCGGCGGCTGTGATGGCCTCCGCTGCCGCGCGCAGATCGTCCCAGGTCCAGCCCTCAGCGGGCATAGCAACGCCTGCCGCTTCGAAGTATTCGGGGAGATAGAATACCGCCAGACTGTTGAAGTCTTTCGGGATGCCCATGACTTCACCATCGGGGGTAATCCACTGGTTGATCAAGCCCGCCGGATAGTCTTCTACTGTCACACCTGCGATTTCCATGTAGGGACCCAGGTCCAGCAGCAAGTCGTTCGGCGCGAAGTTGATGAAAAGGTCGGCGTCGACGTAGAACAGGTCCGGGGCAGTGCCGCCCGCCATCGCCGCCTTGATCGCGGTCTGGAATTCGTTAGGGATCGGCTCGAAGATGACTTCGACATCAGGATACAGCTCGTTAAACCGTGCGATGGAGTCCAGGTTGATCTGTTGCTCGGACTCCTCGCCCCAACCGGAAACTGTCAAGACAGCGCCTTCTTCCGGCTCTAAACCACCGAAGTAAGCCTTCGGATCGTCTTGTGCCTGGGCCATGCCCGCAAAAGCAAGCGTGAACACCAGAACCACCAGCAAGCTAAAAGCCAAAAAGCGTTTCATGTGTGACCCTCCAAAATCTGATTAAACAACGGTATGTTGCGACCTGTTTGATATGCGGTTAATCGATTAACCGCCACTATAAAAATATTAGAACGGCTTTGACAAGTTGTCAAGTAACTCATCGCACGGCTCTAATTTCCGAACGGATTGGTCGGGTTATCGACGTCGAATCCGCCGTCATCGTCACCGGATTCCGTGTCATCGGCCTCGGTTTCCTGCAACGCCTCTTCCGTAATCTCGCCCGCCACATTGAATGCCAGCGTCGTTTCCAGTTTGCCGTCGATCCGAATCTCGACTGCCCATTCTCCTGGTTGCCAGTATTGTAGCCCGGCACGTTCCAAATCGAACGCAACCGTGATGATCTCTGCGTCGGCAGGGATGGTCGCCTGCAATTCGCCCGTTTCGGCGCCTTCTGGATCGGTCCAGAGAGTTTCCAGTCGCAATTCTTTGGTGTGTTGGTTGAACCGGATAACGACCTGCAAATTCTCGGTTGTGTCAAAACCGTCGGTTATTTCCAAGTCTTTGATGTGGTCGGCAGTGCCCCTGGCAGTATACGCTTCGGCGAATGGTTCGCCCGCACAGGCCACTAGCAACACGCTGACCACCACCAGCCAGACCATCGCCCACACCTGTTTGCTGGACATAATAGGTGCTGCTCCTTTCATCTCATTCCGCAGGTCATTATTTACACAATAAACCGCTTTTGTGGTTTTTGCAAGAACCAATTTAATCGTTTAACTTGCTGGTGTACATCAATCGGTGGTATAGTCGGTTAATCGTTTAACCTGATATCTGGGTGAGGGTTCATGATTAGTGGATTTATTTTTGATCTCGATGGCGTACTAACCGACACTGCTGAATTCCACTACCGCGCTTGGAAACGGTTAGCTGATGAGGAGCATATCCCATTCACGCGGGCCGACAACGAGCAACTGCGCGGTGTATCGCGTCGTGAGAGTCTGAACCGGCTCCTGAAAGATCGCCTGATCGATGAACACACAGCGCAAGCATGGATGAAACGCAAAAACGGCTACTATGTCGGCTACTTGACCACAATGACCCCTAACGATCTGCTGCCAGGGGTTCGCGAATTCCTGCTCACAGCGCGTGCCGCTGGTATCAAGACAGCGTTGGCATCAGCCAGTCGGAATGCGCGGATGGTGCTGGACCAACTGGAGATCGCGAATCTGTTGGATGCCATTGGTGACGGCGGCACTGTGGTTAACTCCAAGCCTGCCGCAGACCTGTTTCTCTGGGTGGCTGGTAGACTGGGATTGACGCCCCAAGAATGCGTCATTTTTGAGGACGCCGCCGCCGGAGTCGATGCGGCATTAACGGGGGGTATGTGGTGTGTGGGTATTGGGCCTGTGTCGCGCGTGGGCGGAGCACATCTTGTGTGTGATGGTCTCGATAGTCTCACAATCGAATCGGTTCTCGGCCTTGATACTGGTGAATAAGCTGTAATGCAC
>CBEVZO010000346.1:0-5003 GCA_965554365.1 uncultured Anaerolineae bacterium | reverse complement strand
CACGCGCGATCAGCATATCGACCAATGCGAACAATTCCACATGGCCGGTCTGACGTGCGTGAGGTTTGCGTGCGCCCTTCGCCAGCGCACGGAATTTCCCATGCTCCGGTGTAAGCAGCATCACCAGGCGATCCGCTTCGCCAAAATCCTGACGCCGCAGAATCACCGCCTCCGTGCGAAACGTGCGTTCCAAACCCGGCATTTACGTCCTGGCTGCCTCCTGACCTTCCGCCAACTTCTTTGGTCCGAAGCCGTGCGGCAGCAGGTCGGTCAACGACCCTTCCCATGCCACCTGACCGTCAGTATCCACCATGATCACAATCATCTCCGGGCCAAATTCGTACAGCACCTGCCGGCAAATCCCGCAAGGAGCCGCGCCGTTGCTCGTCACAACGGCCACCGCCACAAAATCGCGTTCACCTTCACTGACCGCCTTAAACGCCGCTGTACGCTCGCCGCACACGGTCGCGCCATAGGACGCGATCTCGATATTGCACCCGGTATACACTGCGCCAGATGTCGTTAATAACGCCGCCCCCACCGGGTAATGCGAATACGGGACATACGCCTGCTCACGGGCCTGCATCGCCTCATCAATTAGGCGCTGGCGCATGTCATCGGGGAGTTGAAAAGTCTTTGTGTCAGTCATCAAATAATCCTAATCTCACCATATAATCAGCACTACCACCAGCACTGCAAAAGGTTTATCAGTATAACAGAAACACCCTGAATTGACTTTGCGAAAGCACGAAAATCGCGCGCAGTTTATACTTGGGGGGGCAGAGAGTTCAGCAATACAGTTCAGCGATACACAGGATGGTAGTTATGCGGCTGGCAGATCAACGCCCAGATGTCATACTGGGGATCGACGTAGGCACACAAAGCGCGAAGTGCGTCGTACTCGATGCTAACGGAACATTACGCGGCGTGGGGCAGGACGGCTACGGCGTATTGTCGCCACGTCCGCAGTGGTTCGAGCAGGACCCTGCCATATGGTGGGATGCGGTCATCAACGCGGTCCGGACAGCGCTACGTGAAGCGAATGTCTCGGCAGGGCATGTGCAAAGCATTGGCGTCACCGGGCAAATGCACGGCCTCGTGCTGCTGGACCGTCGCCTGGAACCGCTGCGCCCCGCGATGATCTGGATGGACCGTCGCAGCGCCAATCTGTGTGCCATCGTCACAGCGCGTGTGCCCCATGAGGCGGTTGTTAACGTGGCCGCGAACCGGCTCTCACCGGGCTTTGCAGGCGCGAGTCTCGCATGGCTGCGCGAAGCAGAACCGCACCTGCTCGATCAGGCACACGCCGCGCTCCAACCCAAAGACTACCTGATTTTGCGCATGACCGGCACGCTCAGCAGCGAACCGAGCGACGCATCCGCCACATGGCTGTATGATGTGCCCGTGCGTGAATGGTCCGCCGCGCTCACTCAGGCGTGCGGCGTCACGCTTGACCTGCTGCCTAAAGTATCCGACTCAGCCGTCGTGGTGGGCAAGCTCACCGCTGACGCCGCCTACGCACTCGGTTTGAAGGCTGAGACACCTATCGTCGCCGGAGCCGGGGATCAGGCGGCGCTGTTGCTTGGCACGGGCGTCGTTGAACCAGGACGCGGCGCGATCACGCTGGGCACAGGCGGGCAGATAACGGTCGTGTCGAGCCGCCCCATGATCGATCCGGAAGTACGATTAAATACATTTTGTCACGCGCTGCCGGATCGCAAGTACACGATGGGCGCGATTCTCAACGGGGGAATTGCGCTGCGTTGGTGGCGCAATGTATTAGGTGACAATGTGCGCACGTACACCGACTTACTTGAAGAGGCGAGTGCGATCCCTGCTGGCGCGGAGGGACTGATCTTCGTGCCCTATCTGGAAGGCGAGCGCACACCCCACATGGACCCACACGCGACCGGCGCATTCGTGGGACTCACGACGCGGCACACGCAAGCACACATGACACGCGCCGTCCTCGAAGGCGTAGCATACGCCTTCCGCGACTGCCTGGAAACGCTGCGCGTCGCGGGGCCTGTACCGGATCATTTCCTGATCGGCGGCGGCGGTTCTCAGGGATCGTTATGGCGCACGATTCTCGCGAGTGTGCTGAACGTATCGCTGCAAACCATTGAGGGGCGCGAACATACTGCCGTCGGTGCGGCGATGCTCGCGGGGCTGGGCACTGACGTGTTTGCGGAGGTCGCGGAGGCAGTCGGGCGCGTAGTGCGTTATGGCGCGACAGAGACGCCCAATGCCGCCGCATGCGAACACTACGCCGAGCAATTCGCGCGTTATCGGGCACTTTATCCGGCGCTGCGAGATGCACAGTGATCACATGATCACTCATCGCGTCGGGCACTGCGTCGCTGCAAAAACCACCACCCACCGCCCCCTACCACAGCCAGCAGCGCCAACACCAACAAACGAATGGCAACGCGACTCAGGTTGGATTCGGCGATCAACATCACCAAGATCGCCACGCCCAACAGCGCCGCGAGATACGCGAAAAACTGCGTGCGTTCGCTATGTTGGACGGTAGCACGTGCCTGCACACCGCTGAGCAAAAACTCGATGCGCCGCAGCGTTGCATTAATATGCTGCACATCCGCGTCGATCTGCGCTTCCATCGCCGCCACCGTAGATACCTCGGCCTGCCACACCGTTGGCGCGGCATTCCACAACCCGCACTGCATCAATTCCAGCCGGTACTCTGTCGCTAGTGCGCGCACTTCGCGCATATCCGCATACGTCGCCGCAAGATCGTCAATTACCGTGCGGTGCAGTGCTTCGAGGGCGTCCAATTCGTCGTGCAGCGGCGACGGCGATTGCAACACACCGCGTTGCGCCGGACGCTCCCACGTCTGCGCAGACTGGGCGACGTGTTCCAACGCCTGCCGCTGTACCCGCGCTGATCCTGAGACACGCTGCGCATACGAGTCCAGGCGATAGCGTGCCTGCACCGGGAACCAGTCGAGGCGTGGGGCTAGCGTCGCCAAAAAGCCAGTCGCGCGGCTTTCGGTGCGTGCATCAGGATACACGAGCAAATGCGCGTTGTCTCCGTGTCCCAAGCACAGTACACCAAACGGGGCATGGATCGGCTGCGCACGCGCGTATTCGAGGTCTTCCGGGGGACGCGGGGCTACAGCACACCAGTAGCGCGTCGTCTGCAACCAGGACTCCGTTGTGGGAGCCATGCCAAGTGCCTCGTCGAGCATCTCCCAAACAGCCTGCTCATGCTCCCCGCCACGCGCGATAATCACGCGCAGCAGCAGCATATTCCGCAACGCATACGTCCGCAGCACTGCCGAAGCATTTGTGCGCCCCTGCATCGTCTGCGTCGCCATCAACGGGTGCGGTTCAAACGGATTCTGATGACGATCCCACGCCGCCGGCGTGGGCATTTCTGGCACGGGCAGCGCCAGCCACCCGGCTAACGCGCTCAGCATACGGCGCGTTTCGTCTACGAATGCCGCGTGGCGCTCTTGGCTGCGAGCAGCCGTATCGTCGTGCGTTTCGCGCAGGTAGTAGTAAGTGGCGCAGACCAATGGATCGCGAACAATCATCGTGCTATGTCTCCCCGCTACTCCTGATCAGACGGTGCGATGCGGTAAATGTGCAGCCGGTGTTCCGGCAGGTCAACGATCATTTCCAGGCGCGGATGCGTTACTTCGCCCCGATCCAACGCATTGACAGCGTCACGCGGCACGGGCGCGAGAATGTGCGTCACGCCGTAACGGTCCGCCGCTTCGAGGATCACGTCCAGAGCTTCGTTAGGGACCATCACCGCGCGGTAGCCCGTCACGAAATTCAGCGACCAGGGATCGCGCGTCATGACGATTACTTCGCGCGTGTCAGTTGCCTGAATCGCGTCGAGTTCGATCTTGATATCCTCAAAAATGGTTTGCTGATCGGTGTTGGTCTTGAAATCCGCGCGTGTCAATTCGACCGCATTCGCCAACAGCAGCGCCAACGTGATCGCGCTCACCGCCCAAAACACACGCGGCTGCACGACACGCTCCAACGCCTGCGCGCCGAGAATTAACAGAAACGGGACCATCGCCAGATACGCTTTTTTGAAACTCCCGCCCTGACTGAGATACGGCATTAGCACACCATACGCACCAAACGTCAGCAGCACAAACGTAAACGCAGGGGCGTAGGGCCGCAAATCGATGCTCTCTGCCGCGCCGCGCCAACGTGCGAGCAGCCCATGCAGCAGCCCGCCGATGATCGCCACCGGGAAGATCAACTCCACGAGTGTGACCATCAGCTTGACGCTCGCCGCCAACTCGAACGCGATCTTGCCGACGATCACGCGCGCGCCCTGATCCAGAAACGTATCGAGCGAAATCTCTTTGGCATACGCATAGAAGTCTTCATGGTCGGTGACAAACAGTGACTCCGCTGTGCTGCCGGGCCAGGGTGTATCTAACTCTGATTGGTTGCGCAGCAGCCAGGGCAGCATGACCAGCACCATCGCGATCAAGGCCCCGGCGATATGCAGCGCCCGCACCTGATACGTCGTGTTACGCCACGCGATCCATGCGCCCCCGATCACCACCGCCGGAATCAACATCACCGCGTCGTTGCGCGTGAGCAACGCCAGCCCGATCAGCACGCCAGCCAGCCACAACCAACGCCCATCCTCAGTGATGGCGAAAACCGTCGCCGCGAGACTGCCGAACGCCAGCACGCCGAATAGCGTGGTAGTATCCGTGTGCAGCGACGAGAGAAACAACCAGGGGGTCCACGCTGTCGCCAACGCCGCAAAGACTCGCACTCGCTGGCTGGTCCCGATCCGCCCCGCGAACCAGTACACGAGCAGGCTTTGCAGCACACCGAGCAGCACAAATGGCAGCAGCGCCGCCTGCACAGAGACTCCAAACACAGCGAATGATCCCGCCGCCAACACACCAGGCAGCGGTAGCCAATGATCTAGCGGATGGGTGACGGCGTCCGGGTCGTTGGCAAAACTCCAGATATAGTCCAGCGTGAAGCCGTCGCCCTCA
>CBEVZO010000345.1:0-5005 GCA_965554365.1 uncultured Anaerolineae bacterium | reverse complement strand
TCGCATTACACCGCAGCCAGTTTAGACGATTTATTTTCGCGGAACGGCCTAACACTATGCATCGCGAAGCAGCCTGGGCGCTGGTCACCGAGTGGACCGCGTCCATCAGCCTACGCCACCACATGCTCGCTGTTGAAGCCGCCATGCGCGCTTATGCAACGCATTTCGGTGCAGATGAAGAGAAATGGAGCGTCACCGGCCTGATCCACGACTTCGACTACGAAAAGCACCCCGACATGACCGCCCCAGGCGGCCACCCATTCACCGGGTTGCAAGTCTTGCAGGACAAAGGCATAGACGAAGATATCATTCGCGCCATCGCCGCGCACGCCTCCGAACGCACCAACGTTCACCCGGAAAGCTTGATGGAGAAATCGCTCGTGGCAGTGGACGAACTGACCGGCTTCCTGACCGCCGTCGCCCTGGTCCGCCCCACAAAGGACATCCGTGACATCACCAAGATCAAATCGGTCAAGAAAAAGTGGAAAGACAAGAGCTTCGCCGCCGCCATCCATCGCGACGAGATCGCACAGGCTGCCGAGGCACTCGGCGTAGACCTCTGGACCGAGCATATCCCGCGCGTGCTGGAAGCGATGAAGGGTATCGCCGCTGAACTCGGCCTTGACGGGTCCGCAGCCAGCACAGAATAACGCATTTTACACACTACACAGAGAGGGTGCAGCACACACTTCGCCCTCTCTGCACACCCATTTCTACCCTCACTTACCCCAACTACAAAAAATCCCCTTGCAAACTGTTGCCCCTCCGCGTTATCATGGCAGGGTTTGCGCCAGTCTGAAAACTGATTTGGCTATCGCTTACGTTTGGCACGCAATCTGCCATTTGAGAGGACATAGTTATGAGAGGGTACCGCCTCTGGCTCATAGTTATACTTGCTGTGACAGCAATCTCGATCTGGATGAGCCTACCAAATAACCCCGGTATTCACACGCTGGGTATGGATCGTGATATCAAAGTGGTGCAGGGCCTGGACCTGCAAGGTGGCTCGCGCGTATTGCTGCAAGTCGCCCCTGGAATCGACTACGATGACGAACTAGTAGACCAGGCACGCAAAAATGTTGAACGCCGCGTGAACGGCCTGGGTGTGACAGAAGCCGTCGTGCAGCGTCAGGGCGAAGATCGCATCATCGTCGAGCTGCCCGGTGTGCGCGAGATCGATGTCGCGTTGGAAGCAATAAAATCAACGGGCATGCTGGAATTCGTGGACTTCTCCACGGTGGGTGCAGCGGACTATCAAGAAGGTGACTGCATCCTGACCACCGAGCAAGTCGCGTTGGCTGTGGCACGCCTACCCGAAGATGAAACACCACTCGCCTTCGATGAATACACTTGCCCCAGCCAAAATGTGAACGACCCGGTTGGAGACCCCGCCAATCTGAATTACGGCCAGCCTTTCCAAACCGTGATGACCGGTGCGGGACTTGAGGGCGCGTCGGCAACGAATCAAACGGGCGGCATTGGTACAGCACAATGGTCCGTCAGTTTCGCACTCAAAGATGACGGCGACCGCGTGGATGCGTTCACCGACTATATCGGCAGCAATGCCGGTCAACCGCTGGCGATTGTGCTGGATGGTCGCCTGGTCTCGGCCCCGACTATTCAGGCCGGTCTTTCCGAAAGCGCGCGTGCAGGCATCATGGACGGCGGCATCATCACGGGCGATTTCACCCGTGACGAAGCGAAAATCCTTGAGGCGCAGCTCGATTACGGTGCGCTGCCCATCCCCCTGGAAGTCATCGCCTTCGACAAAATCGGACCCTCACTCGGTAAGATTTCGGTGGAACGCTCGATCCGCGCAGGCACCATCGGCGTGGCGACTGTCCTGCTGTTCATGTTGATCTACTACCGTGTCCCCGGCATCGCAGCCAGTCTCGCGCTGCTGCTGTTTGCGGTGATCAACTTTGCGATCTACAAGTTCGTGCCGGTCACGCTCAGCCTACCCGCGATCACCGGGTTCCTGATCTCTATCGGTACGGCAGTAGATGGTAATATCCTGATCTTCGAGCGTATGAAAGAGGAACTGCGCAACGGGCGCTCGATGGAACGTGCCATCAACGCCGGGTTTGAGCGCGCCTGGACCTCGATCCGCGACTCGAACATCTCCACCATCATCGTCACAATCATCCTTTACTTCTTCGGCAGCCGGTTCGGAGCCAGCGCGGTGCAAGGGTTCGCCATCACGCTCGGTGTCGGGTTGGTCATCAACCTGTTTACCGCCGTCGTCGTCACCCGCACCTTCCTGCACACGATTGTCCTGGTGGCCGGCGAACAGATAAATACTCACCGTCGACTGCTCGGCGTCTAGGACCGGAGGAGAAACCATGTTTAACTTTGCTGAACGCCGTTTCCTATTTTTCATGATTTCGGCTGTGATCATCATTCCCGGCTTAATTGCGATGGGCTACCTGACCGTCACCGAAGGTTCGCCGGTCAAGCTGAGTATCGACTTCACAGGCGGTACGCTGCTTGAATTACCCTTTGAAGAAGACCCTGGCGAGCAAGATGTTCGCGACGCACTCGAGGCCGCAGGTTATACCGACTATGTTGTGCAGCGTCTTGATCCTAAAGATGTAGTGGGCGATCAAGCCAACAGCCGCTACGCTATCGTCCTGACCGACGCCGAGACGGATGTCGCCGCGCTTAACGTCGCGCTGCAAGAAGCTGACGGCGTGGGTGACTTCTGGTCACCTGATGACAACGATGACGATCCCGACCGCACCACCGCGCAAAAGGTGGAGACAGTCGAAGTCGCCGATGACGAGTTTAATCTGCGCATCGACGTATCGTTTGTGTCCGATGTCAGCGCCGACGATTTGACAGCCGCCCTGGAAGACTTTGGCGCTGAGGTTGCAGAAATCTCCACCCAACCCATCCAACCGGCTTCGCGCTGGCAAATTCGCCTCGAAGAACTCGATCCAGATAACGAAACTGAACTCATCGACTTCCTGCAACAGCCGGATCAACTCGGCCCGATCTGGACGCCCAATCCGAACAACATCGACAGCGCGATCCTTTCCAGCCACGTCTCCGCGACGGTAGGCCGCGAAGTGACCGAATCCGCTGTCGCGGCCACCGCAGTTGTGGCCGTCGTCGTGTTGATGTTCATCATCTTCGCCTTCCGCAAGGTCGAAAAATCGTTCCGTTACGGCGCGTGCGCCATCATCGCCATGTTCCACGACATCCTCGTGACAATGGGCATCATGGCGATCCTGGGCATCTTCTTCGGCTGGGAAGTGGACGCGCTGTTCCTCACCGCGATCCTGACCGTCGTTGGTTTCTCGGTGCAGGACTCCATCGTGGTGTTCGACCGCATCCGCGAAAACCTCCCCAAGTATCGCGGCGAACTGTACGAGACGATTGTCAACCGCAGCGTCCTCGAAACTGTTCACCGTTCGCTCGCCACGCAGTTGAACGCGATCTTCATCATGTTCGCGATCTTGCTGTTCGGTGGTGAGACGATCAAGCAGTTCATCGCCATCATGCTGATCGGCCTGATGAGCGGGACGTACTCCTCGATCTTCAACGCTGTGCCGATGCTCGTGGCCTGGGAAAAGGGCGAAATCCCCTTTGTCAACCAAGAAGCCAAGCGCAAGCGCCAGAAGCGTGAGGAAGAACTCGCCGCCAGTTAACCGGCACTAGCACCAGATACACCACCGGGGCGCATGTGTAAAAACATACGCCCCGGTTTTGTTTCTCTCGCTTTTTGAACATAACGTTGTGAGAGGACACGCATCGCTGCGGAGTGAACCCCGCAGCTACTCAAAACCGAAGGACGCTCAAGCGCCCTCGTCTGGCGTGCAACTGAGGGCCGTTTCACGGTCCGGCTTGTATATAGCCCGGTCCATGTGGGCTGGGCGAGCCACATCGCCGCACATTTCCGTCACAGCAAAATGGATAATTCTTTGGCGCTTCCTCAGCGGCGAAAATCTCTACCCCATCGTCGCCTTGAACTCCCGCAGCGCCGCGATATGCTCATCCACCGTCGTGAACCCCGCGCCCATCGTAATCACGCCGAGATGCGTCGCGCCCAGATCGCCCCACGCCTGCACAAACGCCCGAATCGCCGCCTGGTCCGCGCCGATCTCGGTCTGTGGAAACACTGCGTCCAGTTTCATCGTTTCGCCCTCACAACCTCACGCTTTTGGTTTTAATCTGTGTTCATCCGCGTTTATCTGCGTCCTATTCTGTTTTTCCGATTTTACTCCCGCCCAAACTGCCGCGCCAGGTCCTCGCCACTAATGTGCAGCATCGTCGGACGCCCGTGCGGACAGGTGCGCGGATACTCGCAACGCTCCAACTGCTGAATGATGCCCGTCATCTCGTCATAGCTGAGCGTCTGACCCGCCTTGACCGCCGCCGCTTTACACACCCGCTTCGTGAGTTTATCCTCAAGCGTTTGCTCGCCCGGTTCGACGCCGCGCTCCAAATCCTCGATAATCGCGTACAGCACATCCACCGGCTCACGATCCGCCAACAACCCCGGAACCGCCCGCAGCCGGAACGTGTTCGTCCCAAACGGTTCCAGATCGAAGCCCAGCGCCGTCAGCACGTCGAGAGATTCCTCTACCAACTGCGCGGTAGCAGAAGGTAAATCTACCGTCGTTGTGCCGAGTGTGTGCTGTGTCACCGGCTCCAATGCCGCCTGACGCGCCATAAATTCCTCATACAGAATCCGTTCATGCGCCGCGTGTTGATCGACCAGATACAACCCCGCCGGACCCTCCGCCACAATGTACATCGCGCCCACTTGCCCGATCACACGCAGCACCGGCAGCGTGCGCGGACGCTGCGGCGTGCCCAGCCCCGCCGGGATCGCCGTGTCGTCCTGCCGGTCCCTGCCCCGCGCCGACGGCGGAACTTGCCGCCGGTCATCGCGCTGCTGCGTATAGCGCCCTGGATCGGACGAGTGCAAATCCATATCCATCTGCAATCCCGAACCCGACCGCATCTGCTGCTCACCGGGGATCATCGGACGCGGGGCGGA
>CBEVZO010000344.1:0-5006 GCA_965554365.1 uncultured Anaerolineae bacterium | reverse complement strand
GGGAGCGTATCCAGCAGGACACGCTCCCGTTTATGTACCTGGGCTGTGCTAGAATCAATCAGAATACTACAGGAGCCACGATGTCGCACGTATGTCATGACGGCATTCCGGGATGCAGCGTTTTTTACGGAATAGGACCATTTGTTCCCAAACTAATCAGGCTCACTGACGGACAGCGTGGTTTTCGACTATAATGAATCGCAAGCTAGAATAACACATTATCAACAACGTTTCGCATCTCACCGCCATACTAGTCTGGAGAGTTTTACACACGACCGATTCCAATTACACACCTAAGAGACATTACTTTATGACCACAAAACGAAAAACGAAGGATCACCCCAGCGGCGACGAACGTTACAAGATGATCGACCGCACAATGAAACGTTTTAAGTTCCAACAGGACGCCCTGCTCGAAGTCCTGAACTCCGCTCAAGAAGCCTTTGGGTATCTCTCCGAAGACCTACTGTTGTATGTTGCCGCCCACCTGAAAGTGCCCCTGAGCCGCGTGTATGGCGTGGCGACGTTTTACCACATGTTCACCTTTGATCCCCTGGGTGAGCATAACTGCATTGTCTGTGCGGGCACGGCTTGTTATGTAAAGGGCGCTGAACAGATCATTGATGCGCTCGCAGCGGAATTCGACATCGAGGCTGGCGAAACGACACCCGATAAACTGTTCAGTCTCACGACCGCGCGCTGCCTGGGAAGCTGTGGGTTGGCTCCGGTGGTGGTCCTGGATGGCGAGGTGCGCGGCAAGGAAACCCCCGAAGCAATCACCGCGCGTGTGACAGAAGTAGTGGCGTTGTCCAAAGAGACATTAGACGAGGGGGCCGCATGAACAACGACAAACTTAACACACTGGCGCAAAAAGAGCGCGACCGGCAAGCACAATATGAGCGCCGCATTTTCTGCTGCACCAGCACGGCCTGCCTTTCCGCAGGTGCGGGGCTGACGCATCAGGCGCTGGAACAGGGTGTCACGGCGTGTAAATGCGACGAACACGAGGCCGAGGTGGTCAAAACGGGCTGCATGGGTCTGTGCAGCCGGGGGCCGCTGGTGCGTGTGGAAGAACAAGACGTTGACCCGATCCTCTATGGCGATGTGACGGTGGACGTCGCGCAGCAGATTGTGGCGCGGCATGTGCCTATGCAGGGCGACGATGATGAGCCTGATCCCGACGATCTGGAGGAGGGCGTCTCGCCGCACGATTTCATGCACTATCGGGCAAATCTCCGGCAAGCGGGGCGCACAAAGGGACTAGACCAAAATGTTATTCCGCTGGATTCGCCCTTCTTCGCCAAGCAGGTGAAGGTCGTGCTTTCTGAGACAGGCCACATCGATCCGGAGAAAATCGAGGATTACCTGGCGCACGACGGGTATCAGGCCTTGGTGAAGGTCCTCAGCACGATGACGCCGGAGCAGGTGTGCGAGGAAATCTTGCAAAGCGGTCTGCGTGGACGCGGCGGTGCAGGTTTCCCCACCGGGCTAAAGTGGAAATTCACGCTGCGCGAAGACGGGCCGCAGAAATACGTCATCGTCAACGGCGACGAGGGCGACCCCGGCGCGTATATGGATCGCACCGTGATGGAAGACGATCCGCACCGCGTGTTGGAAGGCATGATCATCTGCGCCTATGCGGTAGGGGCCAGCTACGGCTATCTCTACATTCGTGGCGAATATCCGATTGCCATTGACCGTATTCGGCGCGCGATCCGTATGGCGCGGCGCAACAAGATCATTGGCAAATCGGTGATGGGTACGGATTTCGCCTTCGATGCTGATGTACGGATCGGGGCGGGCGCGTTTGTGTGTGGCGAAGAAACCGCGCTGATTCACTCTGTCGAGGGTAACCGCGGTATGCCGCGCATCCGGCCCCCATATCCCGCGACTTCCGGGCTGTGGGGCGCACCGACGGTGATCAACAACGTGGAAACGATGGGCAATATTCCCTCGATTATCAACCGGGGCGCGGCGTGGTTCGCGGGCATTGGGACCGAGAAAAGCAAAGGGACCAAAGTCTTCGCGCTGGCCGGACAACTGCGCAACACAGGCTTGATCGAAGTGCCGATGGGCATCACTCTGCGCGAGATCGTGTATGAGATCGGCGGTGGCATACCGGGCGGGCGCGCGTTCAAAGCGGCACAGACCGGCGGCCCCAGCGGTGGATGCATCCCGGAAGAATATCTCGACGCGCCCGTTGATTATGAGAGCCTGAAGGAACTGGGGTCCATCATGGGGTCCGGCGGGCTGGTGATCATTGATGTCATGATGCGGATGCCGGATTTCGCGCGGTTCTTCATGGATTTCTGCGCGGATGAAAGCTGTGGGAAGTGTTTGCCCTGTCGCGTCGGTACGGTCCAGATTCGCACGCTGCTGGATAAGATCATCGCGGGAGAAGGCGCACCGGAAGACCTGGAGAAACTGGAACAGGTCTGCACACTGGTGCAAAAGACCAGTCTGTGCGGCCTGGGACAGTCCGCGCCTAATCCGGTGGTCAGCACGCTGCAATACTTCCGCCATGAATACGAGGCGCTGATCCAGACAGAACTTGCCGAAGCGGGGGCAGATTGAACCGCGACCCGTCCCATAAACTAGACTTTTTCATCGCGCATTGATTTGAGGAGTGACTGATGCTTAAAGTAACTTTTGATGGGCAAGTGATCCCCGTCCAGCCGGGTATGAATGTGCTGGAAGCGGCGCTTGCCAACGGGATCGACATTCCCCATTTGTGCTACCATCCAGACCTCAGCGTGACCGGTGGCTGCCGGCTGTGCCTGGTGGAAGTCGAAGGGCGGGCTGATCCAGTGCCCGCTTGTGGTCTGGCCTGCGCGGACGGCATGGTAATTCGCACACAGAGCGAACAACTGAGCGCCATGCGCCGCGAGATCATCGACCTGTTCGTGTCCGATCATCCGCTGGACTGTGTGATATGTGACAAATCTGGCGCGTGTCTGCTACAAAAGTACGCTTATGAGTACGGTGTGAAGGAAACCAGCCACGACTTACAGGTAGGGCGCACGTTGTACCAGGACGATAATCCCTTCTTCATCCGCGATCATCAATATTGCATTTTGTGCGGGCGCTGCACGCGCGTTTGTGAGGAGATTATTGGCGCAAACGCCATCGAGATCGTGGGACGCGGCTTCGAGAGCCATGTCGCCACGCCGTTCGATGGCCCGATGATCGACTCGACGTGCGTTTTTTGCGGAAGCTGCGTGCAGGTGTGTCCCACAGCGGCGCTGATGCCTGTTTCCCGCATGGGTAAAGGCCGTGAATGGGAATTGGAGCGCATCAAAACGATTTGCGGCTACTGCGGCGTCGGCTGTCAGATCGAATATGCGGTGCGGGATGGCGAAATCATCTACGCGCAATCCACACCGGATGCGCCGGTCAATGGCGAATTTTTGTGTTCGAAAGGGCGTTATGGCTGGGACTTCATATCCCATCCCGACCGCTTGACTGATCCCTTGATCCGCCGCGACGTGGCGTATGAGCTGGGTTTGACAGACGAACCCTGGGAACTGCCCACCGAGTCGCCGCTAAGTGTCGAAAATCCAAATATTGCAGACAGTCATATCCCGGTTGATTGGGACACCGCACTGAATGTAGTGGCGGATAAGCTGGCAACCATCGTGCAACAGCATGGCCCGGATTCTGTGATGGGGCTATCTTCTGCGCGTTGCACCAATGAAGAGAATTACATCTTCCAGAAATTTATGCGCGCAGGGATCGGCACGAACAACGTCGATCACTGTGCCCGACTTTGACACAGCTCCACCGTTGCAGGCCTCGTGCAGGCCTTCGGAAGTGGCGCGATGACCAACTCGATCCGTGAAATGCGTGATGCGGATTGTATTTTCATTACTGGTTCAAACACGGCTGAGGCACATCCTGTGATCAGCTATGAGGTGATTCGTGCTGCGCGACGCGGCGCAAATGTAATCATTATCGATCCCCGGCGCATTCCGCTGGTGGAACATGCGACCCTGTTCTTGCAAATCAAACCCGGCACGGACATCTATGTTTTCCTGGCGATCATGCACACGATCATCCGTGAAGGATGGGCGAATGCAGCCTTTATCGCTGAACGGACGGAGGGTTTCGACGAGTTACAGGCCGTCCTCGAAGAATATACCCCGGAACGGGCGGCGCTGATGTCGGGTGTACCCGTTGAGCAGATCGAAGAGGCGTCGCGTATCTATGCACTCGGTGAACGGGCCAGCGGCACGTCGATCTATGCTGGAACGAATGGTGCGGACGAACGCGGGCACAGCATGATTCTCTACGCGATGGGTATCACTCAGCGCAGTAACGGGACCGATCTGGTGATGACGCTGGCGAATCTCGCGATGCTGTGTGGACAGGTGGGTAAACTCTCGACGGGTGTGAATCCACTGCGCGGACAGTCAAACGTACAGGGCGCGTGTGATCTGGGCTGCCTGGTGAACGTGTTCCCCGGCTACCAGCGGGTCACGGATGACGAAAAGCGTGCCGCATTCGCGGAAGCGTGGGACGTTGAGGCGCTGCCCGGTGAGGTGGGGCTAACAGTTGTTGAGGCGATGCACGCCGCGCTGGAGGGCAAAGTACGCGCGGTCTATGTCATGGGTGAAAATCCGATGATGTCTGACCCGAACACGAGCCATGTCGAGCAAGCCTTGCGCGGACTCGATCTGCTAGTCGTACAGGACATCTTCCCCAGTGAAACAGCGCATCTGGCACATGTGATTTTGCCTGCCGCTGCGGCACTGGAAAAAGATGGGTCGTTCACCAACACTGAGCGCCGTGTGCAATTGATTTATCCGGTCGTGCCCGCGCCCGGCGCAACACGTCCCGATTGGCAGATTACCGGGGAGTTAGCCGCCCGCTTTGACGCCAAAATGGGAATCGACCGCGCACCGGGCTACTGGGAGTTTGCCTCGGCATCCGCCCTCTTTGATGAGTCCGTGCGTGTCACCCCGATCTACCGGGGCATGAGTTATGAGCGCGTGGTGGGTGAAGGGTTG
>CBEVZO010000343.1:0-5006 GCA_965554365.1 uncultured Anaerolineae bacterium | reverse complement strand
ACACACAAAATCGGGCACGGTTCCGCGCAGGCATGGCTCGAAGAACTTGCGATGCACAAACCCGATGTGGTGTTGCTGTATACCTATGTAAAACCCGCCGCCGATCTGCTGCGTGCGGCGCATAACGCCAATTTCTGCCCGCAGTGGCTGGGAACCTATGTGATCTCTGGTCCGGATTTATTCCGGTTGGCAGGCGCAGAAGCCACACATGGACTACGTGCGACGAGCTATCCCATCGGACCGCAATATGCGCGCGGCGAACGCCTATACCGTAAGTTGATGGCGCGTGAATATGCCGATGAGACGCCCGGCACACACAGCCGCATCGGATACGCCGCTGCGCAGCTTGTCGTCGAAGGCTTACGATGTGCAGGACCAGACCTGACCCGCGAAAAATTCATCAACGCGCTGCAAAATTTGCAGGATTGGACCGGGGGATTACTACCTACAATCAGCTATTCTGCCACAGATCGACGCGGCCTAAAAACGTTGGCGCTGCAACGTGCGATCAATGGACGTTGGGTACTCGAACAACGCTTGTTGCAACTCAAGCCATAGATAATAGATTTAGGAGAAAAAACCTGATGCCAACCGCAGCAATTGGCGATCTTACAATGCACTATCTTGAGCAAGGCAGCGGCGAGCCGGTGGTGCTGGTGCATGGCAACACGTCGAGCAGCGTGTGGTGGGAATACACGCTGGCGCGCATGGGTGATGCGTATCACTTCATCGCGCTGGACCTACGCGGACGCGGCGACACCCTCGGCCCGGCGGCGGATTGGACCGTCGAGACGCTGGCGGCTGACGTGCGTGGACTGGTGGAACATCTCGGACTCGGTGCGGCGCACTTCGTCGGACACTCGCTGGGCGCGAACGTCGTGCTGCAATACGCGCTCGACCACCCCGCACAGGTGCAAAGCATGGCGCTGCTCAATCCCGGTTGGGTCGCGGGTGATATGCCGGACGCCATCGCGGACACGGCGCGTGTGCAGATGATGATCGCCGATAAAAATTTACTGAAAATGGCGCTGCGTGGCATCGCCATGCTGCATCCCGATGATAAAAATTGGAAACGCTTAGAAGCCGCCAGCCTGAAACAGCAAGATGACGCCTCACTGCGCGGCCCGGTCGCGCTGAAAGAGTGGGCGGTCGCGGACCGGCTGCCGGAACTCGCGGCGATCCCGACCCTGGTTGCGCGCGGCATCGGGGATGAGTATCTCTCCACCAAAGCCGTGTGCCAGTCGATCCTGGACCAACTACCCGACGCAGAATTCGTCGAGATTCCCGGCGCGACACACTCACCCAACGTCGAAACGCCGGATGTGTGGGTAGCGTTGCTCAAAGATCATCTAGCCGCTGCTAGCGGTTAGGAAAGGACACCTGTACCGCATGTCACGTTACGCGCACATCGCCAGCACCGGGCGTTATGTCCCTGCGCAGGTCCGCACCAACGACGAACTGGACGCCATGCTCGGCGAACCTGTCGGCCAGTGGTTGCTCGACAACGTCGGTATCCGCGAGCGCCGCCTGATGGCCGAAGACGAGGCTACCTCCGACCTGGCCGTGTACGCCGCGCGCGACGCCTTAACACGCGCGGGAGTCGCGCCGGAAGATGTGGACCTGATCATCCTAGCGACCGACACGCCGGATTATGTCTCGCCGGGTACAGCGCCGGTGGTGCAACACAAACTCGGCGCGGTCAACGCGGGCACATTCGACGTGAATAGCGCGTGCGCGGGCTGGGTGTTGGGATTAGACATCGCCAGCCGCTACATCATGACCGATCCTGACTACCAGCACATTCTGGTGATCGGCGCGTATGGCATGACACGTTTCGTAGACTGGACCGACAAACGCACCTGCACGCTGTTCAGCGATGGCGGCGGCGCGGTACTGCTCAGCGCGGGCGATACGCCCGGTTTCCTGGGCGCGAAGATCAAGTCTGACGGCACATTTCACGATTACATGGGCGTGTTCTCTGGCGGCACACTCGAAGTTGCTGGAAAAAACGGCACGGGGCCGCAGAAACTCGAAATCCGCAAACGTTTTCCGCCGGACACCAATAACCGGGGCTGGCCGCCGCTGGTCCGCGCGCTGATGGACAAAGTTGGGCGTCCCGTGAGCGCGATTGACCGGCTCTACTTCACGCAGATTAACCTGCGTACCATCGAATACGTGATGGGCGAACTCGGCCTGCCGATGACAAAAACACACACCATCATGGATAAGTGGGGCTATACCGGCTCGGCGTGTATGCCGATGGCGCTTGACGACGCGATTGAGCAACACATCGGGCCGCAGCCGGGTGAGTTGGTCGTCTTCTGTGCGAGCGGGGCAGGGTACACGATGGCCGCTGCCGCGTTTGAGTGGACCGGCCAGGAGTAACTGTATGTATATCGGCGACTACATGGCGCGCCGCGCGCTCTATACCCCCGACAGGGTCGCGATCATCGACACGGGCAAACCGGATCGCCCGCAGTGGACCTACGCGCAAATGAACACACGCGCCAACTGTCTCGCTAACTGGCTGCGTGATGAGGTCGGCATCGGTCAAGACGACCGCATTGGCATTATTGCGCACGACGGCGTGGAATTTCTAGACGCATTTTTCGCGTGCGGCAAACTGGGCGCGATCCTGGCGTGCTACAACTGGCGTATGCACTGGCGCGAACTGAGGCAGGTGATCAATGACACCACGCCCAAACTGCTCATTTTCTCGGACGAGTTCAGCGGCAATGTCGCGCAAGTCCTACCCGAAGCGCCGAGCGTCACGCACACACTGCACATCGAGGGCGACGGCATCGACGGCAGCCAGCACTACGAAACCACGCTGCAATCCGGCGCACCAAACCCGGTCACATGCGAGGCGCTAGACAAAGAAGATACCGCCGCGCTGATCTTCACCGGCGGCACAACCGGCGTCCCCAAAGGTGCGCAGGTCAGCCACCGCATGATCGCGTGGAACACGCTGAATACGGTGATTCATGACATCCTGCCCGGCGACACCACCGTGAACGTTTTCCCGATGTTCCATACCGGGGGACTGTTGGTCTATACCATGCCGCTGATGGTCGTTGGCGGGACAGTCATCCTCGTGCGGCGCTTCGATCCGGAATTGGTGCTGACATTGCTGGAAGAACACCGCGCGGACTTTTTCGCGGGCGTGCCAACGATGTACCAGATGCTCACGCAAGCGCCGAACTGGGACGCTGTCGATCTGAGCAGTCTGCGGTTTTGCACCAGCGGCGGCGCACCGCTGCCCGTGCCGCTGGTCGAGAAGTTCCGCGATGAAAAAGGCGTGCGCTTTAAGCAAGGCTTTGGCATGACCGAATTTGGTCCCGGCATTTTCGCGCTCGCGCCGGAAGACGCGATCCGTAAAGCGGGCAGCATCGGACGCCCCAATTTCTACGTCGATGCGCGCATCGTGGATGAGCAAAACCAATCACTCGGTCCCGGCGCAGTCGGGGAACTGGTTCTCAAGGGGCCGTCGTTCTGCTCCGGCTATTTCAATATGTCCGGCGCGATGGAAGCGGTGGTCGATAACGACGACTGGTTCCATACCGGGGACATGGCCTATCACGACGACGAATGGTACTTCTATATCATAGACCGCAAAAAAGATATGTACATCTCCGGCGGCGAGAATGTGTATCCCGCCGAGATCGAGCAGGCGCTCTACCAGCACCCGGCGGTGCATCAATGCGCGGTGATTGGCGTGCCGCATGAACGCTGGGGCGAGGTGGGGCAGGCGTGCGTGGTACTCAAACCCACCGCCACCGCCACCGCAGACGACCTGATCGCCTATCTGAAAGACCATCTCGCGGGCTACAAAGTCCCGAAATCTGTTGCCTTTCTCGATGCCCTCCCGATCTCTGCGGCGGGCAAAATCCTGAAGCGCGAACTGCGCACCCACTATGTTGACGACTGATACCTGACAATCCAGCCAGCGCGTTGAGCAAAGGAGGCCCTTACTGGAACATACACCTAACACCCGACTCGGTTTATATGTCTTGTATTCTGTACTGTGATGCACATAAGGAGCTTTAACAAATGCGTAAACTCTCCCTTTTGGTTCTAGCGGCGCTGATGGCGCTCTCGATGGTAGCGGTTCCGGCCTACCAGGGCGCAGAAGCCCAGGATGGCGAAACCCTGAAAATCGGTCTGCTGACCGACCTCTCCGCCGTACTGCAACTGTACGGTGTCGAACTCCAAAACGGCTTCACGCTGGGTCTCGACTACGCGACTGACGGCACACTCGAAGTCGCCGGACGCCCGGTGGAGATCATCGTGCGCGACTACGCCGGTGACGCGGATACTGCCGCGAGCCAGGCACGCGAACTGATCGAGGTTGAAGAAGTCGAAATTCTGGTCGGCGCGCCGTCCTCCGGCGTGACGCAGGGCTTGGTGGATGTCGCGGCGGAATATGGCGTGATCCTGTTCGCTGGTCCTGCCGCTGATCCGCGTCTGACAGGCGAATTCTTCCAGGAAACCACCTTCCGCGCCTGCCGTAACTCGTTCCACGACGCACTCGACATCGCGTCCTGGGCGGTGGACAACGTCGGTGTGAACTACATCCAGTTGGCCCCCGACTACGCGTTCGGCTATGGCTCGGCGGCAGCGTTTGAATACGGCTTTGGGCAATACGGCGCGACGTTCGTAGGCGATACCATCTTCGCCCCGACCGACACCACCGAATTCACGCCCTACTTGCAGCAAGTCATCGACTCCGGCGCGGACGGCGTGATCATCACCTGGGCCGGTAACAGCGCAATCAACCTGTTCCAGCAGGCGACCGAGTTGGGTCTGGGTGTGGACGAAGACAAGCCGTTCATCATCACCGGCTTCAACTCCAACGACATCGTGCTGGCGTGGTCAGACGAATCGCAGATCGGCAACACTGGTCTGATCGTCTATCACTACACCGCGCCGGATAATGCGGTCAACGACTGGCTGGTGGAACAGCATGTCGCCGCTTATGACGATGTGCCGGACCTCTTCACCGAGTG
>CBEVZO010000342.1:0-5018 GCA_965554365.1 uncultured Anaerolineae bacterium | reverse complement strand
GTCGAGCGCCTGGTCTACGCCTCACGCGAGTACGATATCGCCCTGTTCGCCGTAAACCCCCTGCTCGTCGATCCGCGCGGCGTGCGTCCGGCCCAATTGAGTCTGCTCCCAACCGGCGCAGAACAAAGCGTACAGGTCGCGCGCAGCGATCCCGACGCGGGCATTGTGCCCCTTGACACGACGCTGCTCACTGGATCGCCGCACGTCCTGCCCGACACGCCCTATGCCCTCTCCGGCCCCTGGCGCGTGCCATCGCTGGTAATCGCCGCCCATGATCTCATCACCGAGGGCGGCCCCGTGTTCGACAGCACCACCGGCAAATTGCTCGGCCTGACATGGCGCAGCGCCACCATCGGAGATCAAACACAAACGTGGATCACACCCGCCGCGCTCTGGCTACACGCCCTCTACGCCGCCAACGACGAGATTCGCGATCCCGCGCTCGCCATGCTCCTGGACAACGCCGACACCGCGCCCATCACGGCCCCCGCCGCGCTGGGCGATCCGGTCGCCCCGACGCTAGGCAACCTGGGCATCGACGTGCAACATTACGCGCTCAACCTGACCATCGATCCCGCGACCACCACCGTCAGCGGCACAGCGACCCTGACCATCCGCGCCACCTACCATCGCCTGAGTTCGTTCAATCTGGACGCGCGCGGGTTCGATGTATCACGCGTCACAGTGAATCACACCAACGCGCCGTTTGTCGCGAAAGCGGAAAAGCTGGTCATCGAACTGCCGGAGCCGGTCGATTACGGCACAACGTTCACGGTAGACATCGACTACAGCGTCGCGCCGCAGCAGTTCCGCAGCGCATTCATTCCCTTCTTCGACATTGGGATGTTCTTCGAGGATCGCGCGATCTCCACGCTGAACGAGCCGGATGGCGCGCATACCTGGTTCCCCTGCAACGATCATCCCAGTGACCGCGCCACCTACGACATCACCGTGCGCGTGCCAGAACCGCTCGTCGCGGTCAGCAACGGCGAACTGCGCACCATCACGCCCCACGACGACGGCACACGCGCGTTCCACTGGCACATGGCGTACCCGATGGCGACCTATCTCGTCGTAGTGGCCGTCGCCGACTACGTGCCCATTGAGGAAACCTCGCCCGACGGCATCCCGCTAACACACTACGTCTATGCGGATCAGGCCGAGGCAGGCGCGGCAGTCTTTCGCTACACCGGCCACGCCATGACGCTGCTGCGCGACGCCTTCGGCCCCTACCCTTTCGACCGCTACGGGCATGTCGTCGTGCCCGAAAAAGGCATGGCGCTCGAATCGCAGACCATGACCACCATGCCCGATTCGCTGCTCAATGGCAACGAGCTTGAGGCCTATGAGTTGATCATTCACGAGCTGGCGCACCAATGGTTCGGCAACACCGTCACCCCGGCGACGTGGGCCGACATCTGGCTGAACGAGGGCTTCGCTACCTGGGCCGAATGGTACGGCGCGGAACTACGCTTCGGCGAGGCCGCCGCCATCGCCGCCCGCAGCGCCTCCGAGCAGGCACTCATATCCGACCACCGCGCGTCGCCCCTATCCGCGCCCGCGCCCACTGAGCTATTCGACCTCGCGACGTACAAAAAAGGCGGTTGGGTGCTGCACATGCTGCGCCGCGAGATCGGCGACGAAGCATTCCTCACGCTGCTGCAAACGTATGTCGAGGTCTACCGCGACCGCCCCGCCGACACCCTCGACTTCTGGCAGCTTGCCGAGTTGATCACCGGGCACGATCTGGACCCATTCTTCCGCCAGTGGATCATGCAAGGCGACATGCCGCGCTACACACTCTACTGGACCGAAACCGACGCCGGAGCCGACGTGCTGATCTGCGCCAACACGCCGAGCGACTACCAGCTTGATCTCACGCTGCGCTTTGCCAACGAGGTGCGCGAAAGCGATGTCATCCTCTCCGTCGCGGGCACACAGAGCCAGATCAGCTACACGCTGGAGTTCGCGCCCCACCTTGTCACCGTCGATCCCGCGCAGGACATACTCGCGCAGGTGCAAGTGCAACCCATCGCCGACCTACCCGTGATGTGTCCGCCGCCCGTCGCGCCGCAATGATACACGGACACGCGCGCAATAAAATGGGCGTGCCAACATCGCACGCCCTGGTTAACACACACCGCAACCATTTGCATCTCACCACCAAAAAACGCGTAATTCCCCATTGTGCTATACTGGCAAGATAGACATAGCTTTAATTAAGATGCATTTTCACTGAAGGAAACCTCATGTCGTACCAACAAACACAACGTCAACTGGAACGTCAAAGAAAAGCCGCAGAAAAAGCAGCTAAAGAACTACATCAACACAACCGCCAACAGGAAGTAGATCAGAAAAACCGCGATCTGGAAAAACACCAGAGCGATCTAGCATCCATTCTAGAGCAAGGCCTGTCCCAGGCAATCGGCCCAGAGCAACTTTTGACATACCTTGCTTCAACTGTACACATTCCCACAGTAGCGATTCAGAAGCCAAGAACGCCACACAAACATCATTTTGAGGCCCGTGTTCCCTTACCAACAACCGCCGAGAAGCTGTTTGGGATTGGCAAGAAAAAACGAGAGTCTATCAAAAACCAGATCGAAGAAGACTATAAGCGCGCGGTGGTCAAATACAACACCGAAAAAGGACGCTACGACACTCAGATCGCAAACCGGCAGCGCGCACTCGAAAAACGGAAACAAATCACAGACGAATTCCACAAAAGATTACAGGAACCAGACGCTAAATTCATTGGACAATATTTCAAGCTCACTCTGGACATCAGCCAATACCCTGCATTTTTCCCTATGAAACAAATACGCATGGCACACAATCCTGAGGTCAAAGAATTAGTTGTCGAGTATGATTTGCCATCGTTCGACACGATCATGCCAACAGTAAAAAACTATAGATACATCAAGACGCGCGACGAAATACAAGTCAAAGAACTGACCGCAACCGACAAAAAGAAACTCAATGCGCTCTATGAAAAGATCATCGCAGCGATTGCGCTACGAAGCCTGCATATTCTCTTCGGCGCAGATCATATGCAGGCTCTAGACCTGGTTGTTTTTAACGGCATGATCGACACAGTAGACAAATCCACCGGGCGGGATGTTCGCCTGTGCCTGATCAGTGTTCAAGTAGATAAAGAGGCATTCATCAAATTGGATTTGACGCGCGTTGACACAAAAGCGTGCCTCAAACATCTGAAAGCGCAGACCAGCCCTTCATCACGAGAACTTGTGCCCATCAAACCTTTAGTAGAACTCGTGACTACCGATGATCGCTTCATTGAAGTCGATGTTCTGTCCGGGATCGACAGCCGAACAAATCTCCTTGATATGTCCCCGGGGGATTTTGAGCATCTAATCGCTAATCTATTCAGTGAAATGGGCTTCAAAACTGGAACGACTCGCATCAGTCGCGATGGCGGAATTGATGTGATCGCGTTTGACGAACGACCTCTGGTAGGTGGAAAAATCGTTATTCAAGCCAAACGATATCGGAACGTAGTTGGGGTTGAATCCGTGCGGGCGCTTTATGGGGTAATGCAAGACGAGGGCGCTACTAAAGGCATTCTCGTGACAACCAGCCATTTTGGCAAGGCATCACGCGAGTTTGTGAAAGACAAACCAATCGAGTTGATGGACGGCAACCTCTTGTTACATTATTTAGGGGAACATGGCATAGAGGCCAAGATCGAAATACCAAAAAAATAGGGGGCAGCAAAGTGCCCCCTGCGTCCTATTCTAATCCCCCGCCGCCCGGTTCATCAACTCCGCCTGCGCACGCTCGACCACCTGCCGCAGATTCTCCTCAAACGGTGGCAGCACGATCCCCTGCTCCGTGATCACCCCACTCAGATATTTCTGCGGCGTCACATCAAACGCCGGGTTCCGCGCGCTGTAATGTTCCGGCACGATCTCACAGCCATACGGCGCACGCACCTCATCCAGATCGCGCTCCTCAATCGGGATATCGTCGCCGGTCGCTTTCGTGAGATCAGCGGTAGACGTGGGGAACACCGAATACGCGGGAATTTTGTTCTCGCGCGCCAACACCGCGATCTGGTACGTGCCGATCTTATTCACCACGTCGCCATTCGCCGCCACACGATCCGCGCCAAACAGCACGAGGTTAATCTCCCCGCGCCGCATGTAAAAGCCCGCCGCCGTGTCAGGAATGATGCTGTACGGAATCCCCAATTCCTCGCATTCCCACGCGCTCAGCCGTGACCCTTGCAGCCGGGGACGCGTTTCGTCCAGCAGCACATGAATGCGCTTGCCCTGCTCGTGCGCCATGCGGATCACGCCCAGCGCCGTGCCATAATCCACCGTCGCCAGCATCCCCGTATTGCAGTGATGCAGCACCGTGTCGCCGTCGTTGATCAGCGCCGCGCCATGTTCCGCCATGCGTTTGTTGGTCGCCACATCCGCATCCGCGAGCCGCTGCGCTTCCGCCAACAACGCCTCCCGAATGTCATCCGAATCGCCGAACTGCTCGTCGTGCGCAATTGCCAGCATATGATCCACCGCCCACGCGAGGTTCACGGCGGTCGGACGCGCCTTCTTCAGGATCACCGCCGCGACTTCAAGGAAGTCCAGCAAATTGCCCACGTACTTCGCCTGTGACTGGTGCGCCGCCAACGCCATACCGAACGCGGCTGACACGCCAATCGCCGGAGCGCCGCGCACCACCATTTCGGTGATCGCCTGCGCCACATCACGATAATCATCGTACTCCACGTGCTGCAACGCCCAGGGAATATGACGCTGGTCCACCATTCGCACGCGGTTCGTATCAGTCCATTCTACGGTTCGCATATCCCAAAATCCTTAAGTCAACAATTGTATGCTTGTATGCTCCTCCCTCCAGTCTATCCAGCCCGGCGCACCACGTCAACAGGACCAAAGGCAAATTCCAAATTGCACCACACCTTTTGTGGACTACAATACGACTTATGTGGATTCGAATCGCGCCTTATGCTAGTTTTTATGGTTTGTCAGACGGCC
>CBEVZO010000341.1:0-5033 GCA_965554365.1 uncultured Anaerolineae bacterium | reverse complement strand
CGCGCTGATCACGTTGGAGGGGGCGCGCGTGCTGGTCACGTCACGCTGGGGCGCGGCCCAGCACTGGCGCAACGCAGGCGTGGAACCGTGCAGCCTGGATACGCTGACGCGCGCGCAGAGCATCGAACTACTGCGCAAACTGGCCCCGCACCTGTGCGCCATCGCCGGCGCCGACCTGGACGCGCTGGCGGGACGGTTGGGCGACTACCCCCTCGCGCTGGACCTGGCGGGGCGTTATCTGGACGACATGCACACCGAGGGCGAACCGGTCAGCGTCCCGCAATTCCTGGCGGAGATTGAGACCAGCGCCCTGGACCACACCGCGCTCAAAGATTGGGGTACACTGGCCGCACACGACAACCCGACGCAACACGACATGGACGTGCGCGCGACCTTCCTCATCAGTTGGCGGCGCGTGACGAACCCGCTGGCCCGCACGCTGTTCCGCGCCTGCGGCTATCTCGCGCCCAACACACCGATTCCGGCGGACCTGCTGCGCAAAATCGCCGGGGAGGAAGGCCCGCCGCTGGTGCTGGCCCGGCGGCAGTTAGTGCAGTACGGGCTGCTGGCCCCGCACGCCGAGCAAACACATCTACTCGCGATTCATCCCTTGTTGGCGGACTTTGCGCGGGGGTTGGACGCCGAGGAAGTGGAAGATGCACGGCAGTTGGCGCGCGTGATGGATGTGTTAGCGACTTTGTCTCGTAAAGCGGGAGAAAGCGGCCTGCCCGCGAATTTCGCCCCGCTGCGCCCGCATGTAGAAATCGTTGCGGGACATTCTGAGGCCGCCAGATTGAAAAAAGCTGACACACTTTGGAACAATCTAGGTTCCTATTTAGAAACAATCGCTGATTACAAGAATGCTCGGCGATATTTGGAACATGCTCTTGTGTTAAGCGAACAATTCCATGATCCTAACCATCTGGTGATTGCTGGAATCCTCAACAATCTCGGAAGTGTACTCAAAAAGCTGGGGATTTTCTCCACTGCACACCAACATCTTGAGCGCGCGCTCACCATTTTCGAGCACAAAGTTGGCTCAGAACACCCACATGTAGCTATTGTTCTTAATAACCTAGCAGATTTGATGCAGATTCTGGGTAATTTGCCTGTCGCCCTTCAACATTACAAACGTGCCCTTGCCATCTTTGAGCGCGAGGTTGGCTCAGAACACCCCATGACAGCAACGCTTTACAACAACCTCGGCAGAATCCTTCATGATCTTGGTAATTTTTCCCTTGCACATCAACATCTCGAACGCGCCCTAGCCATCCGTGAGCGCATTCTTGAACCCAATCATCCAGATATTGCTCAAACCCTCAATAACCTAGGAGGTCTTTTGCACGATCTTCGTGATCTACCCTCCGCTGAGCGATATTTCAAGCGAGCACTCGCTATCGATCAAATGATTTACGGACCTGACCACCCACTTATCGCGGTTACCCTGAACAACCTGGGGTCATTACAGAAAGACCTTGGCGATCTACCCGCTGCGCATCATTATTTCGAGCGTGCTCTACATATTCTCGAACAATCCTTGGGAATGGAACACCCGAAAGTTGCAGTTAATCTCAACAATCTAGGTTTGGTGTTAATCGCACTTGGAGATCTACCCAACGCTCGGAAACACCTTCGGCGTGCTTTGGCTATCCTTGAAGCAACCTTTTCATCAGATCATTCACACATCCTGACTATACGGAAACATTTGGCTATACTGAATATCGCAAACGAAACCAGCGCCAGCCCTGATACGGACTGACGCCGGGGGAATATTTACAGGCAGCCCCTCCCCCAACCCCCTCCCCACTGCGCTGCGCTGGTGGAGAGGGGGCTAACACGGGGATTGAGGATGCGGGACAAAAAGAAAGGAACTGCCATGTCGCACAAAAAACGCCCATTTAAGACGCCACCGAGTGGCAAGCGCTGGGGTGCGCTGAAACCATTAGCTCGCAAACATCGTCACACACCCACGCCCGCCGAAGATCGTCTGTGGCAGCATGTGCGCCGCAGTCAATTGGGGGTTCCGATCCGGCGTCAACATGCCATTGACCGCTTCATTGTGGATTTTTACTGTCCTGCGGCACGGCTCGTCATCGAGATTGACGGTGTGATTCATGCGCAGCCGAACAACGATACCGCCCGCCAACATGATCTCGAAAGCTTGGGATTGCACGTGCTGCGGTTCACTAATGCGCAGGTATTGGAGGACTTGGAGACGGTCCTCGCGCAGATTCGAGCGGCTTTGGAGGACTAGCCCCACATGCATAAGCCCCCTCTCCATCAGCGCAGCGCAATGGGGAGGAGGTTGGGGAAGGGGCTAATCAGACGGCGCGGGGAAGGGCTACTCGATCTCCACCGCCATCGCGACGGCCTCGCCACCGCCCAGGCACAGCCCCGCGACCCCGCGCTTCAGCCCGCGCTGCTTGAGCGCGTAGATCAGCGTGACCAGCACGCGCGCCCCGGATGCGCCAATCGGGTGTCCGATGGCAATCGCGCCACCGTTGACGTTGAGCTTCTCCAGCGGCAGCGTGTGTCCGTCCCGCGCCAGCCCCTTGAGGTCCGCGACGACCTGCGCGGCAAACGCCTCGTTGAGTTCCACGAGATCGACATCGTCCATCGTCCAGCCCGCGCGTGCCAGCGCCTTCGGGATCGCGTGAATCGGCGCGGCGAACAGGCGCTTCGGCTCGACCGCCGCCTGCCCATAACCCATGATGCGCGCGAGGGGCGCGTGTCCGTGCTGCTCGGCGTATGCGCGACTCGCGATCACGACCGCCGCCGCCCCATCGTTGAGGCCCGGCGCGTTGCCCGCCGTCACCTTGCCGTCCTTCACGAACGCGGGCCGCAGCTTCGCCAACCCTGCCATGCTCGTGTCCGAGCGGATCGACTCGTCGCGGTCCACGATGGTCACTTTGCCCTTGCGCCCCTTGACTTCCACCGGGACGATCTCATCAACAAAACGGCCTTCCTCGGTCGCTTCGTGCGCGAGATGGTGGCTGCGAGTCGCGAATTCGTCCATTTCTTCGCGCGTGACGCCGAATTCCTCGGCGATATGCTCCGCTGCCTCGCCCATGCTCCAATCCACCAGGCAGTCCCACAGGCCGTCGTGTTGCAGCGCGTCGATCAGCTCGAAGTGTCCGTACTTGTGGCCCATGCGCCCTTCGAGGTTCATGAACGGGGCGCGCGTCATGCTCTCCACGCCGCCCGCGAGATACAGGTCGCCGTCACCGATAGCGATCATGGCCGCCGCGAGCATCCCGGCCTTGAGGCTGCTGCCGCACACCTTGTTGATCAGCATCCCGCCGACATGCGGGGGAATGCCCGCCGGGATCGAAATCTGGCGCGGGACCGCCTGCCCCGATCCTGCCGACACGACCTGCCCGATGATCACCTCGTCGAAATCCGCCGCATTCACACCGCTGCGCTCGACCGCCGCCTTCACGACAATCTGGCCCAACTGCACCGCCGTGAACGAAGTCAGCCCGCCCAACATGCGGCCCTGGGGGAGTCGTGCCGCGCTCAGGATCACTGCGTCGCGGGGAGATTTGTCATTCGTAGCCATCTAAATTTAGTCCTTTCTAAAGAATAGTCGTCAGTTTTCAGTGAACAGTTTTAGTTGTCAGTTTCCAATAGGGAGGCGCAGCACACATCGCGTCCGCCACGCCCCGACGATACCGCGCCGCAGTTACGTGTAGGTTACACCGGCGAGTTGTTAAAAAATAGTACATATGTCCGGTTTCGCGCCAAAATGCACTCTTTTCACGTTACAATGGAGGTAGCGGGTAATTTTGTGTTGTAGGGGGTATAGCATGTCTTCACGACGGGCAGATCCGATCCGGCTCGTGGCGCTGCGGTTGCGTCAGGACGAATTGCGCAACCTGACGCAGCAGCCCGGCATCAACGAAGCACTCCGCGTAACAATCCAATTCCACGATGGACGGCATCCGAACCAGGTCGCGACACTGACGCGCGGGCATGGCAGCGCGTGCGACCTCAAGGTGGTCTACGACAAGCCGGGCAAGGACGTATTTTTCACATACTCTGTCGAGGCGGATCGTTACAAAACGCTGCTGGCGGCGCTGCGGCGCATCAAGTTCGATGACATGGACGATCAGCCCGATGTGCCATTCTTCGGCGTGGATATGTGGCTGGTCGAGCGTGCATCCGGCAGCTTCTATCATGACGTGGTCCTCGCACCAGAGAGCGCACGCGGTTTCTACCGTGAACTGGTGCTGGCGGTGCGCGAGCATCTGAAAGAAGCGCTGCGGGTGATTGGGGGATAAAAACACAGTTACCGCCGAGGGCGCTGAGAACATAGAGGAAAAGCAAAAGATTAAGACTCTCTTTTCTTTCTTTTCTCTGCGTGCTTAGCGCCCTCGGCGGTTGATCTTTTTTCAGCGCTACCACCACGCCCCACCCACCTGCGTATAGTATAATACAGTCTAAATCACAACGTCGACGCACCACATGAGGTCCACACATGATCGATCATTTCACATACGATTCATTACGCGAAACGCTCGCCACGCGCCCGTTCAAGTTCGCTGCGCAGGTCAGCAGTACGCAGGACATCGCGCAGGCGTGGGCGCTGGATGACGACCGTCCGGCCCCGCAAGGTGCGGTGGTGATCTGCGAGGAACAAACTGTCGGGCGCGGGCGGCAGGGCCGCAAGTGGATCGCGTCGGCGGGCAGCAGCATCATATTCAGCACCGTGCTGCGTCCCGATCTGCCGCCGGAGCATGTCACGCGCTGCACGATGGCGGGCGGGCTGGCCGTCGCGGATGTGGTCGCGCCGCTGATTGGCGATGGTTTCGCGCTCAAGTGGCCCAACGACGCGCTGGTACGCGGTAAGAAGCTGTGCGGCATCCTCGCGGAGGCGGTGTGGCTGGGTGATGACCTCGCAGCGGTGATCCTCGGCATCGGGCTGAACGTTAGCACCGAGTTCAACGGCCTCGACTTTGCGTATACGGCGGCGAGCCTGGAAGTCGAAACCGGGCATGTCTACGACCGGCACGAGCTACTGCGCGATCTGCTGA
>CBEVZO010000340.1:0-5038 GCA_965554365.1 uncultured Anaerolineae bacterium | reverse complement strand
TAGGAGGTGTGCGAAAATGGATGTCAATCGCTTGTTGACCGCGCTACTGCGTCCCGAAACGTCACGCGATAAATGGTTGCGTGCCGCGATCACCGGGGCGGGGGCGGCGCTGGCGCTGCTCATCGCTGCTGTGTTGTTCGCTACTGCTGGCGACGATGGCGGTTCCGCGACTATCTGGGAAACGACCACGGGCACAGTCACCGGAGTGCGTGCCCACACGGACGAAGACGAAGACGGTAATGTGATAGAGGCCACCTGGTTCGTGACCTACGAATACACGACCGACGCCTACCGTATCATGATCGATCAACCAAGCACGGAGCTTTATGCTGTAGGCGACCCCGTGACCGTCTACTACGCTGCCGACAATCACGACATGTCTCGCCTGATCACACCGGACGAGGATGACGACAGCGGTGGGGGTACGGTGACCGGAGTGATTTTGCTGGTCATGGCCGGGCTGTTGACGGCGCTCGCGATGGTGCAGATCGTCGATCTGCGGCGCGACGCGATGGGACCGGATGCTTGATCCGTCTACCATCACAACGCTACACTTGCGGCAACAACCACAGCAGCAGTACCACAAGCACCCAGAAGCCGATCAGCGACCCCCACGAAATCAGGCGGGCACGACGTGCCTGGCGGTGTACGGGTTCGAGGATGTCGGGTGTCATCTCGCCCGTGACGAGGTAGCGGTATAGTGCTGCTGCCTCGCGGTTGAGCGTGTAGTAGTGCGCGCGGAACCAGTGATAGACTTGCCGGCGCGTCATGCGATAAGACACGCGCAGCCCATCCTTACGCCGCTGGACGGTTAATGTATGCTCCGCCCGGCGCGGATCAAACCACTGGAACTCTCGCATCCGCCACCCGCTGATCCGTCGCTTACTACGCTTGACCGTCTCCAGGCGCGCCTGCGCGAAAAATGCCGGGATGCGCAGGTCCAGTTCTTCGCGTGAGAGAATGATCGGCAGCGTGTAGTTGATGCGCAACTGGTCATCGCGCCAACAGCGTTCGGCGGGCAACGCAATCGGCAGCAGATCGGGGATCGTGACCGGCGGGTGCTCCATCGTGCGGTCTTTTCTGCGTGGTGCTTTCAACGCTTTCAGTCGCTTGACCAGCACCTCCACCGCCAGCAGAAACGGGTCTTCAAAATTCACTGTAGGACAACCATGCAGATGATCCGGCAGCGAGGCGGGCCGATAGAGCAACGCGATCACATGTTTGTCATTGTCCAACGCGGCTTCACAGCGCGCCATTAGTGCTGGGGACGCGACCGCATCCGGCGACATGATCCCCAGGATATGTGAAGCCAACGCAAATCCATCGTCGGGATTTGTATCCGTTTCGTTGTCCGGCATATTAGGATCGGGCACAGGCCAGATCACCAGCCCGCGCTGCGCAAGTTGTACGGTAAGCTGGTGTGCAAATGCTTGATCGGCGGGTGCATAGAGTACCACAATGTGAGACATACCGGAGTCCTTTGACGCGTCGATGGGGTAAAGTGACCTTAACCCTACATGTGCTAATTCTACTCAACGGGCGGCGTAAGACAAGCCGAAACTGCTAACGTGGGGTTGGGAAGCCGCCGTCATCCCTGGTACACTTGGGCGCAGATGTGATGGTTGCGCGTGCGGTGTGTTGTGGAAAGTGGTGTGCTGCTTGTGCGTAAGCTGAGCCGGATCATGGTGTGTATCGTGGTGCTGATCGCTGCGTGGGGCGCGGTTGTGCCGCCTGCGGAGGTCCATGCCCAGGATGATGTGAGTTGGCTGTTGGGCCAGATCAACAATCTGCGCGCTGGATTGGGGCTGCACCTCTACAGTCTGAATCCGCAACTCAGCGCCGCTGCGACACAGCACAGTCACTACATGGTTGATACGTGCGATGTCTCGCATACCGAGGCGAATGGCTCCACAGCGACCACCCGCGCCCGCGCCAATGGCTATACGGGCGACTGGATCAGCGAAAACATCTACATGGGCACGAACGCTCGCGCCGTCGACGCGTGGAATTTCTGGCTCAACTCCGGCATTCACTACCAGGGCATGACACATCACATCGTCAACGAAATCGGTATTGGTGTCGCGTATGGCGCGTGCGGGCAGGGATTTACACTGGTATTCGGCCACCGCGCTGATGTCACTGCGCCACCGGCTCCCCCTGCGCCGCCGCCTGATGCGGGAAACGATCCGCCGCCGCCCACTGCGCCGCGCTATGTGCCGCCGCCCCCTACACTCACGCCCACGCCGACCATGCCCACACTCACGCCGTCGCATACGTGGACCATCACACCGACGCATACGCCTTCTGTCACCCACACACCGACCTTACCTGCTATCGTCGTCGTCACAGCCACCCCGCTGATCCTGCCGACTGTGCCCGCGTTGGACGATCTCGCGACTGCGACGGTCATCATGGTCGCGCAGGTTCCAACCGTCACGCCTCCGCCTGCGCTGCTCCCGCCGAGTGCCACGCCTGCCACTACCCCACCGGATCGTGACTCCGGCGACGCTGACGACGATAGTGACCGGCGGACGCTGTTGTTCGTGCTGTTGTTGGGCGGTGCGGTATTGCTTGGCGGGGTAGGGATCGCGATCCTGTGGCGCGTGCGGATGTGATCCGTTTTCCGATAGCCTCGCGCGCCCACGTTGCGCTATACTTGGGGCGATACACGCGATTTGCACCCATAACGCAGTGAGGGAAACAGCATGTCCGACGCAGCGGAACACCTACAGGTCTTGATCACGCTCCCCTTTGCCGATGAGATTCTTGAGTCGATCCGGGCCGTATCGGAGCGCATTGAACTGCTCTATCACCCCACTAACGATCTGGACGATGTACCGGATGACGTGTGGCGCACTGCGAATGTGCTGTATACGCTGCATGTGGTCCCTGATCCGGCCCGCGCGCCGCAATTGCGCTGGATTCACGCGCACAGCGCCGGAGTAGATCACCTGATCGATCAGCCGATCATCAACACGGAGAATGTGTTGCTGACCACCACCAGCGGCATCCACGCGACAAACATCGCGGAATATGTGTACATGATGATATTGGCGTTCGGACACCGGCTGCCCACGATGCGCGCGCACCAAGCCGAGGCGGATTGGCCGCTGGAACAACGCGTCAGCACGTTTTTGCCGCTGCAACTGCGTGGCAGCACGTTGGGCATTGTCGGCTATGGCAGCCTGGGTCGCGAGATCGCGCATGTGGCGCACACGTTTGGGATGGAAGTCCTCGCCGTCAAGCGCGACGTGCGCAATCCCACCGATCCCGATGGCTACATCATCCCTGGCACGGGCGATCCCGATGGCGCATATTTCCACCGACTCTATCCGCCGGAGGCGTTGATCACGATGGTGCGCGAGTGCGATTTCGTGGTGCTGACCGTGCCGCTGACCGACTCCACGCGCCACATGGTCAACGCGGATGTGCTGGCCGCGATGAAGCCCACCGCGTTTCTGATCAACGTCAGCCGGGGCGGCGTCGTGGACGAGGCCGCGCTGCTCAAGGCGCTCGAAGACGGCACAATCGCCGGGGCCGCGTCGGACGTGTTCGAGTCCGAGCCGCTGCCCGAAGACTCGCCGCTGTGGAAGCAGCCGAATCTGATCATCAGCCCGCACATCGCGGGCAACACCGACGATTACAACACTAAAGCCGCGCAGGTCTTCATCGCGAATCTGGAACGCTATCTTGCGCGCAAGGATTTGCTGAATCAGGTGGATCGCACGCGGGGGTATTAGGAGGTAATCACGTGGAACGCATTGAGTTTCACGATTGGCACATCCTGGTTGAACAAGAGAAAACACGACAACTTTACACGGATTGCATTACGTCTTTTGTGGCAACAACCAAGTGTATAGAATGCCGTAATTTTGTGCTCTCACGGAATGCTGTTTATCCCGAAGATTTGGTAACATTGTTTGCACAGTTGGGTGTTGATCCACATCGTGAACTCGAGGTTGAACATTTCCGCCCCCCTGAGCATGGACGCGCGCATTATTAGACTTTATCGGCAATAGGAACCACCCCCATATATGGGGTATAAAACGCACTAGAATGGACAAATTTACCGCCACATATAGGGGGCAGAATTAATCCCGATAAAGTCTATTGGGTTGAATTCTGGTTCGTTGGTAGGTTGCTCGATCACAGCGACATGCCGCTAGCCCCAATGTCTGGTGCGGAACGAGACCATGCCTCGTTCACAGCCCTGACTCCCGATGTTGAGATACGTTTGTGTCAGATGGGGCCGATAACCCGCGAGTCAGAAGACCCAAGCGAGTGGCCTGCTGGCCCTTATGTGCAGATCATGTGCCGCGTGTGGGTTCCCTGGCTGATCGAGCAGGATGGCGACAACGAGACTGCAAGTGACTAACACGCGGGCTCGGTATACACTCCAATGCGAAACTTAGCTCTGCATATTGACGTATAGGATAATAAGCTGTACATCATCCGATGCACGGCATGATCATCGTGTTCGCTAGCTGAGAGGATTATTGGTATGGCTGACAAGCAAAAGGATCGCCCGCCGCTGGAAGCGTTTGTACATCATCAGGCGCGCGCGGTGGAGGAAACCGGCAAGGCATTCTTGGCGCTGCTGCCGCAGGGCTTCCGTGATCACGCGGAGCAAGCCATCGACGAGAGCAAGCAGGGTTTCGAGGCGCTGTTCGAGGGCGTGGTCGATACGGTCGATGCCGGGCTGGACAAAATGCGCGGTAAGGACAAGGATACGCCGGGCAAAGACAAGGTGAAGGTCGAGGTCGATTAAGCACTTCGCCGGGTAATACACATCGCCGCCCGATTCCGTATGGAGTCGGGCGTTTTTGGTGCGCCTCATACACAATGCGAGTATACTGGGGCCTTGTTTATGTGCTGGGCAATGACAGATGGCAACCCTCACGTCTCTCACATGGTGGGATTGTGAGCAGTCGAAACCATCTGTGACCAGCAGATTACTGTTCCTTCAGGAGAAAAAGATAGCATGAGTACGGCTAAGGCAAACGATACTGTGCAGGTGCATTACACGGGCAAGCTGGAC
>CBEVZO010000339.1:0-5045 GCA_965554365.1 uncultured Anaerolineae bacterium | reverse complement strand
ATCTGTGTTCATCCGTGTCCCATTCTTGTTTTTCTGATTTCGCCAACAGCATCAACTCGTTCGTGGACCCGGAGCCTCACGCCCCCGCTTCATTGAGCCGCCGCATCTGCTCGACGTTCAAGGTGAGGTCCAGCGCGCCGAGATTTTCGGTCATCTGTGCGGACGTACTCGCGGCGATCAAGGGCAGACTCGGCGGATCGTGCTGGATCAGCCACGCCAACACGATCTGATTCGGTGTCGCGCCGGTTTCCGCTGCCACCGCGCGCAGAACATCCAGCCGTGCCTCAGAGTCCGCGCCAGCATAGGCGGAGGGCAGCGGGCGATCCGGGCGGGTGTAGGCTCCGTTGAGCAACACGGAGTAGGGCAGCAGCGTGAAGTTCCGCTTGTGGGTACGCACGAAATCCTGCACTTCGTCGTTCACATACTCTTGCGGCTCCACAACCTTTTGCCCGTGCCGGGGCCGCAGATAGGTGTGGCGCTGTTGGACGCAGCAGAAGCGCGAAAAGCCGTGCCGTTTGGCAACAGCCCGCGCGCGTTCCAGTCGATACGCCAGATAGTTGCTCGCACCGATGAAGCGTACCTTGCCCGCGTTGACGAGCTGTTGGAACGCTTCCAGTGTCTCGTGCAGCGGCGTTTCGCGATCATCGACGTGCGCGTAATACAGGTCGATGGTGTCCACGCCGAGCCGTTGTAGACTTTTGTCGCATTCCGCGCTGATCTGCGCTGCCGACAGCCCGACCTGCACATCGCTGTAGCCAAAGCCGGCTTTGGTCGCGATAAACATCTGATCGCGGTTGCCGCGCGCTGCCAGCCACTTACCGAGCATGCGTTCGCTCTCACCGCCCTGCCCGTTGGAGGCCCAGTGGGCGTAGATGTTCGCCGTGTCGATGAATGTGCCACCCGCTGCCGCGTATTGATCCAGCAGCGCGAACGAAGTCGGCTCGTCCTGCCGTGTGCCAAAGTACATCGCGCCCAGGCAGAGTTGGCTCACCTGCACGCCGGTGTGACCTAAGGGTACGGTTTGCATTACATGCTCCTACTCTCACACTATCGGACCATAATATTCTTTGTACGCGCAATGGTCACTCGCTTTGATGACCGTAGAGGGGTATGTCTGCTTGTAGTTGGGTGGCTGCTGTGACTTCGCTTTTAACTAGCATCGTGCTGCGCACACCCGACGCGATAAGCAGCAATAAGTTGATCAGGACTAACAAGAATTCGCCAATCGGGGGTTGATAACTCTCCGTGTTGACAATCACCCCATACGCGATCAGCAATCCTGCGGTGGACAGAATTGGAACCCAGGAGAGTGTGGGAGCCAGCGCAAGCACCCATTGTGGCGCGCGCAGCGGGTAATGCTTCACCTTGATATGAAACTCCCATCCCAGCGCGATCCCTTGCCGTTGATACCCCGTATCGCCTATCTCGTCCAGCAAGGCATTAACGCGCGGAATGAGCGTGTGTAGCAGATAATTGGAGATGGTGGTGATATTCGAGAGCGTAATGATCATTTCGCTGAGCAGCACATGAAAAATGAACGGAAATAAGAGCAGCAACAAGTACTGTTGATGGTCCAGGATCAGCGGTGCGACACCCAATATACCCGCAATCGCCACCAAACATAGATTCAAATACTGCCGTAAGATCACTTGCCACTGTAGAATCTCGCTGCGGAGCGCGTTAAATTCAGTTTTGTACAATTCCAACTCTAATTGATGTGCTGTATTGGGTGACGTATCCATGATCGTTCCCCTTCAGAAAAACTCCCACGCGCGAGCGTGCGCCAAGAATAAAAAACGCCAGCAGACCGCGTCCGCTGGCGTTATAGTGCATGTCCTGTGAGCCGGTGGTTACTGCAATTGATGCGCCAGCGCCGCGACATCCTCGCGCACGCTGCCATCGACCACCTTGTCGCCTGCGTGCAAGATCAAGCCACCCAGGATCGACGGATCGACCTTGTTCTCGACTGTCTCTGCGCCGGTGACTTTCTTCACTTCGGCTAACTCGTCGTCCGCCAGCGGAACCGCGCTGATCACGGTCACCTCTGCGCCGAGATTTTTGGCATCGGCGGGTACAGCGGCGAAAAAGTCCTTGATGATCGCCTGCTGCTGCTTGTCGCCCAGCGACTTGCCGATCAACTGCTCCGCTGCCGCTATTGCCAGTGACACGATATCGCCGCGCGCCTCGCCGAGGATACGGTTACGCTCATCTTCGGCTTGCGCACGCGCCTGAGTGCGGATTTGCTCCGCCTCACTCTTGGCCTCGCCCAGCGCTTGCTGGACCTGCTCATCGCCGCGCTGGCGTGCTTCTTCGATGACCTTCTGGCCCTCGACACGCGCTTGACGCAGTTCTTCTTCGCGTTCGCGCTCGGCTTTCGCCAACGTGTCTTGCGCCTCTTTTTCTTTTTCGAGGCCCTGCTCGATCTTCTTGGCGCGCTCGTCGAGCATGTCGATTACGCGCGGCCACACACCCCGCGAGAGCAGCAAGAAGATAATCCCGAAGTTGACGATCTGCGCGATGAAAAATCCGAGGTTAATTCCTAATGCGTCCACTAATCGCCTCCTGAACCGCGACTACAGCACGAACAGGATAATCAGCGACACGACCAATGCATAGATCGCCACAGCCTCAGCGAACGCAATGCCCAGGATCATGTTGGTCGTGATCTGACCGGACGCGTCGGGGTTGCGGCCAATGGCGTTGAGCGCACCCTGCACCAGCAGACCGATACCGATACCAGGGCCGATTACGCCGATCATCGCCAGACCAGCGCCAAAAGCCTTCGCTGCATTCACAAGATCGGTGCCATTAATTTCCATGAAGTCCTCCTGATTGTCGTCAGTTCAAATGTTCAGAGTTTTTAGGTATTAGTTTTTAGCTGTATACCCCGGTTTGATGCGTAGGGGTAGGGCTTGCCCTACCCTGGGTAACCCAAGGGTTACCGCTACGAAAACCATCAATCCTGCAAGGCCCTAAGAGCTAATACCTAACAACTGCATAGGGCGGGGACGCGCGTCGCACCGTGCGCTGCCCCCGCCACAGGTTTATCTTAGTGCTGTTCGTCGCCGTGTCCGTGTCCTTGCATCGCCATCGAGCTAAAGACCAGCAGCAGCATGGAGAACACAAAGGCCTGGATCAACCCCACGAACAGTTCTAGCCCGTAGAAAATCGCGGGCAGAATCCACGCGACCAGGAATGTCATCACAAACAGCAGCACCTGGCCCGCGAAGATATTGCCAAAAAGACGGAAGCCAAAACTGAGGACTTTCGCCAGCTCGGAGATAATCTCCAGCAGCCCGACGACAAAGTCCATCGCCCCCAAAGGGTTCTTGTCCAGTTTGCCCAGCGCGGGCGTGTTGAAGAACTTAGTGAAATAACTCACCCCTAGCGCCTGCACACCGAAGACCTGGATCGCGATGAACGCGAACAAGCCCAGTCCCAACGTCAGGTTGAGGTCGGTGGCGGCAGCACGCACGAACGGCGTCACGATATAGATGTCGTCGCGGTAGAAGTTGCCGTACAGCGCCTCGTGCAGCACCTCATCGGGTGTGCGCGTGCCGTGTCCGTCGTCATGCGCGGCATCCGCATCAGCGTCATCAGCACCGGCCTCGGCATCTGCTTCCTCAGCCACCGCGTCAGCTTCTTCATGTTCGGCATCAACCTCGGCTTCGTCCTCAGCCGTAGCGTCTTCCGCCGTATGATCCGCCGTCGCTGCGATACCTTCTTCGGCTAAGAGGGCTTCCTCCGCTGCGACCAGCGCCACGAGATACACCGCCTCCGGATCGCCACCGTTGTCTGCCACATAGCGCGCGAGACTTTCGTCGTTGCCAACGTCCTCTTTCCAGTCAATCGAGTCCACGCCAAGTTCTGCCGCCGCCGCTGCGATCACCGCGTCTTGCGCGATTCCGAGGGCGTGGTCGGCGTGACCTTCCTCAGCGTCGTGACACGCTTCGTAGTTCTCGTGCGTGGCACGCTCGCCCTGATACAGCGGTTTGTTCACTGTCAGGAAGTTGCCGTCTTTCTCGTACCCGCTGAGCCCGTCTTCGGCGCAGTGCATGATGCCGATGCTGTCCACACCGGGGATCAATTCCAGCCAGTTTGCGATCAGCAAGAACAAGAACACGGTCGCCATCAACGGGAAAATCTTTTTAGCGTTCTCGCCTGCGGTGGATTTTGCCAGCCCATACAACGCGTCGGTCAGCACCTCGAACAGCCCTTGCAGGCGTCCGGGTATTTCTTGCATGTTCCGTGTCGCGCCAAAGGCAAACAGCAGCACCATAATGTCTGCCAGCAGCGTGCCGACCAGGGTGTTAGTCAGGTTAAAGCCGGATATCCCTAAAAAGTCTTTTTCCAGGATTTCACCGGGCACAGACACCACCGGCAGCGCCATGCCGTACCCTGCGTTGGGCATCACCACAAAGGGAATCACCCCGCAGAAGAACACGGTGACGAAAATGATGCCTAAAAGTATAATCACTCCTCTCAAGAGCCATTCTCCTTATCTGCGTCATGATGCGCATCAGTCGCGCGCGAGTCATCCGCCGCCGCAGGGTGTTTGATCGCCGCGACGGAGGAAAGCATCAATCGGATCATCGAATACAAACTAATGGGAATTGCGGCCAAAATCAGGCCGATGGTGAACACCGGGTGTGTGTCGAGCCTGGAGTCCAGGTACATCCCGGCAAACAGGGCCAAAAAGACCAGAATCACCGTCGTACACCCCGCTTGCCCAGCAACAGTTGCCAGGGCGAGGTTGCGCATATAGTCGGTGTTGGATGGCCGACGGTCGTTCATTCGCTGCGTCCTGTACAGGGTCCAGTACAAGGCGACTGGTACGCTCAAAATACTCAGTGCCACGCTGAATAAGGGATGCACATCTACAATCAGGAAGTCTAGCAGCAGCCCGGCCCCGATGACCAATAATACAATGATGATACCGCTGAGACCCGGTTCGCCGATCACCGCGTGTATTGCGGTGTGGTGCGGCGTAGCAAGGCGCGTCAGGCGGAGTGCTAGCTTGGGCTGCATAGCAGGCGCGCGTCCTT
>CBEVZO010000338.1:0-5050 GCA_965554365.1 uncultured Anaerolineae bacterium | reverse complement strand
CGCGATGTATCTGAACATACGCGACTTGTTCATCGCAGACCGCGTGATCATCCCGTTGGCGGCGCTCGACGTGATCCAGAATTGGCTGGGCACGGCAGCAGAAGCAGCGGTCGAGGAGTAGTCTCATGCCGAAAACACTGCATCTCTACGACATCATCAAGCGCCCGGTCATCACCGAAAAGTCGACCGAACTGGCCGACACGCTTAACCAGTACGTCTTTGAAGTTGATATGCGCGCTAACAAGATTCAGATCGCGGACGCGGTTGTGCGTATCTTCGACGTGGACGTGGTGAAAGTGCGCACGATGGTCATGCCTGCCAAGCGTGGGCTGCGTATGCGTCGGTTCTATCGCCGTCAGAGCGCCTGGAAAAAGGCGATTGTGACTGTTCCGGTGGGCCAGCGCATTCCGATCTTTGAAGTCTAGGCGGGGCAAACTGCCGCCTAGTTTTTAACGCAGGTGTCAACGCTCAGATATCCGCACCTCACGGGGCTAATGAGCGCGTGATACGACAGCACTGAGGTATTCGAGGTAACCAATGCCACTCAAGAAGTACAAACCTACGTCACCCGGTCGCCGGGATATGACATCCAGCACGTTTGAAGAACTCACGCGCAGCAAGCCACAGAAAAAGCTGTCGCGCGGGATGCGCAAACGGGCTGGACGCAACAACACGGGTAGGATCACCGTGCGTCATCGTGGCGGCGGCCATCGTCGTCGCTATCGCGAGATCGACTTCAAGCGCGACAAGGTCGGAGTCTCCGCCCGTGTCGAATCGATTGAGTACGATCCTAACCGCTCGGCGCGTATTGCGCTGCTGCTCTACTCGGACGGCGCGCGCCGTTACATCACTGCTCCTTTGGGGCTGCGCGTGGACGACGTCGTGATGAGCGGTCCCGATGCGGAAATCCGTCCTGGTAACGCCATGCCCATCCGCAATATCCCGGTTGGTACGTTGGTTCACAACGTGGAACTGCAAGCGGGTCGTGGCGGTCAGTTGGCGCGGTCAGCGGGTGTGTCGGCACAGTTGCTCGCGAAGGAAGGCACATACGCCCAGGTGCGTTTGCCCAGCGGCGAAGTGCGTTTGATCCACCAGAACTGCATGGCGACTATCGGCCAGGTGGGTAACGCTGAGCATGGTAACATCAAGCTGGGTAAAGCTGGACGTAAGCGCTGGTTAGGCTGGCGTCCGACGGTGCGCGGTAGCGCGATGGACCCCGCGAGTCACCCGCATGGTGGTGGTGAAGGCCGGTCGCCGATTGGTATGCCTGGTCCTAAGACCCCCTGGGGCAAGCCCGCTATGGGTATGAAGACCCGTCGCAACAAGCGCACCAACAAGTTCATTTTGCGGCGTCGTGGCAAGCGTCGGTAAGAGTAACGGAGGCTAAGATGTCGCGTTCACTGAAAAAAGGGCCGTTTATCAGCCCGAAGCTGCTCCGCAAGGTCGAACGGATGCGCGAGCACGGTGAAAAGAAAGTGATCCGCACCTGGAGCCGGGCATCGACAATCTTTCCGCAGATGGTGGGCTTCACCATTGCGGTACACGATGGTCGCCGCCACGTGCCGATCTATATCACAGAAAACATGGTTGGTCACAAACTCGGTGAATTCGCGCCGACGCGGACCTTCCGTGGTCACCTAGACGAGAGAAACCGGTAGGCTATCGGGGATAGGAAACTTAGTCATGGATATTCGTGCAACTTCCCGCCACCTGCCGATCTCAGCCCAAAAGCTGCGCCTGGTGTGCGACCAGGTACGCGGTATGGATGCGGATCAGGCGTTGATTGTGCTGCGGTTTATGCCGCAGAAGGGCGCAAAGTTCCTGTCCAAGCTGATCGAATCGGCAGTGAACAACGCGGAAAACAATTTCGAGCTGAACCGCCACGAACTCTACATCTCGCACCTGGTGGCTGATGGAGGCCCCAGCTTGAAACGGGTGAAGGCCGGTGCGCGCGGGCGCTATAAGCCGCGTGTCAAGCGGAGCAGCCACCTGACACTGGTGTTGGCCGAGCGAGATGAGGAGAGGGTCTAATATGGGACGCAAGATTCACCCCATTGGTTTCCGGCTCAAGATTAACCGGGATTGGTCCGCCCGCTGGTACGCCGAAGGTGAGCGTTACCGCGAGCTACTGCAAGAAGACTTCAAGATCCGCCAGTTTGTCGAAGCTGAAGCTGACCGTGCCGGGATTGCCGATGTACAGATCGAGCGTTTCCCGAATCAGGTGCAGGTATCGCTCTACACCGCCAAACCCGGGATCGTCATCGGGCGTAAAGGCGAGAGCGTCAAGAAACTGCGCCAGGGCTTAGAAACGCTCACCGGCAAGAAGGTTAAGGTGGAAGTCGAAGAAATCGACAAGCCCGACCTCAATGCCCGTCTGGTCGCGGTCAATATCACCGGCCAGTTGGAGCGTCGTATCGGCCACAGTCGCGCCATGAAGCGTGCGATTGGGCAGGCGATGCGCCAGGGCGCGCTGGGTATCAAGATTCAGGTCAGCGGTCGTTTGGCTGGTGCTGAAATGGCCCGCCGCGAATGGCAGATGGAAGGCCGTGTGCCGCGCAACACGCTGCGCTCGTTGATCGACTACGGCACATCAGAAGCGTTGACGACCTTTGGTCGCATTGGCGTCAAGGTCTGGATCTATAAGGGTGAGGCACTCGCAGAAGATACGCGCGAGCAGACCGACCCCACCGACGGTTATGTAGGCTAAGCAGCCCCGTGCGTGTGCTTACGGGCACATGGGGGCTGTTCGTGAGGAGTAATTACGACCATGTTAATGCCAAAGCGGGTCAAACACCGCAAGCAATTTCGTGGGCGCACGAGAGGTAAAGCCGGGCGCGGTAACGCGGTCCAATTCGGCGACTATGGCCTGATGGCAGTAGAACCGGGCTGGATCTCCAGTCGCCAGATCGAAGCGTCGCGCCGTGCTATCATGCGTCACATCAAGCGTCGTGGCCGCGTGTGGATCCGCATCTTCCCCGACAAGCCCGTCACCAAACGTGCGGCAGAAAGCCGTATGGGTAAGGGTAAAGGGGCGGTGGACCATTGGGTTGCCGTGATCAAGCCGGGTCGTGTGCTGTTCGAAATGGCGGGCACCGACGAAGCACTCGCGCGTGAGGCACTGCGCCTCGCAGCGTTCAAGCTGCCACTCGGCGTCAAGTTTGTCAAACGCATCGACCCCATCTCGGGTGAGGAGGTGCAGTAATGAGTAAGGCAGCAGAAATTCGTAACATGACCGATGGCGAGATTGAACAGGCCCTCGACGATACCAAAGAAGAACTGTTCAACCTGCGGTTTCAGTGGGAAATCGGCCAGCTTGAAGACTACAAACGCATCCGCATCTTGAAGAAGCACGCCGCGCGCCTGATGACTATCAAGCGTGAGCGTGAATTGGCTGCGGCGCTGGTCCAGCAGGAGGAAACCAATGCCTAACAAACGCAAACGGTTAGTCGGTCGGGTCGTCCGCAACAGCATGACCAAAACGGTCGTGGTGTCTGTCAAACGCACGGCGCGCCACCCACTGTACAAAAAGGTGCTTCGCACCGACAAGATGTATAAGGTTCACGACGAGTCGAACGCAGTCCCCGTTGGGGCATTGGTGAAGATCGTCGAAAGTCGCCCGATCAGCAAAACTAAGCGTTGGTCGGTCGAAGAAGTGCTGGAAATGCCGGAGATGGCCGAGTAGGCCGTGTTGACATCAGTAGCTGAAGACAAGTATTTCCTGAGTGAAAATGTCAACACTACCTAGTTGCGCGGCGGCAAGTGAGGCAAAGAAACGATGATCCAAAACGAATCACGGCTAAAAGTAGCTGACAACACCGGGGCGCGCGAGATTCTCGTAATCCGTGTGCTCGGCGGCTCCTGGCGCAAATGGGGTTCGGTGGGCGATATCGTGGTTGGCACGGTGAAGTCTGCGACACCCCAGGGTTCGGTCAAGAAGAGCGAGATTGTGCGGGCGGTGATCGTGCGCACAGCCAAAGAGTTTTGTCGCAGCGATGGTTCGCACATCCGCTTTGACGATAACGCGGTGGTGATCTTGCAGGGTGAAACCAAAGACCCGCGCGGGACGCGCATCTTCGGGCCGGTGGCGCGCGAGCTGCGCGAAAGAGGGTTTATGAAGATCGTGTCGCTGGCCCCCGAAACGCTGTAAGTTCGGCTGGCGACTACGCAGGAGTGAGAGAACGATGCAGCGGATTAAGCGTGGCGATCAGGTTGAAGTGATCGCTGGAAAAGACAAAGGTGTGGCGGGCGAAGTCCTGCGCGTGCTTCCAAAAGTGAAGCGCGTGGTGATCGAGCGCGTGAACATCGTCAAGAAGCATCAACGGCCCATGCAGGCTGGCCGCAGCCAGGTTCAGCCGGGCATTATCGAGTTCGAAGCACCAATCGACTGGTCGAACGTGATGTTGATCTGCCCGCAGTGCGATGAGCGCACGCGTGTCGGGTTCGGCATGACCGAAGATAACGTCAAGGTGCGTGTCTGCCGCAAATGCGGTGAAGACATCGACTAACCGTGTGCAAGCGCACGGACCGTCTTCACAAGAGTGAGGTGTAAGTAACGATGGCTAATCGTATGCAGGAAATGTACCGCAAAGAAATCCTGCCCGCCCTGGTAGAAGAGTTCGGGTTTTCCACGCCGATGCGTGCCCCCAGAGTACTCAAAGTGGTACTCAACGTGGGGGTGGGTGAAGCGGTAGATAACCCCAAGGCACTCGATGGCGCAGTCAGCGACATTCGCATGATCGCCGGGCAAGCGCCTGTGATCACACACGCACGCAAGAGCATCGCGACGTACAAGCTGCGCGAAGGTCGCGCGATTGGCGTCAAGGTGGATTTGCGTGGTGAGCGTATGTGGGCGTTTCTCGACCGCCTGTTGAACATTGCTCTGCCGCGTACGCGCGACTTCGGTGGTGTAAGCCCCGACTCGTTCGACGGGCGTGGCAACTACACGCTCGGTATCCGGGAGCAGTTGCTCTTCCCGGAAATCGACTACGACAAAATCGATAAGGTGCGCGGGTTCGAAGTCACGATTGTGACCTCCGCGCAAACCGACGAA
>CBEVZO010000337.1:0-5051 GCA_965554365.1 uncultured Anaerolineae bacterium | reverse complement strand
CGCGCGCGCAATCGCAACACGCTGCTGCTGCCCGCCGGAAAGCTGCGCCGGATACTTGCGCGCCTGTTCAGGAATGCCGACGCGCTCCAGCAGTTGCAGCGCGATTTCGTCGGCTTCGCGGCGCGGTTGGCGGCGCACAAAACGCGGCGCGAGTGTGATATTCTCCATCACCGTCAGATGCGGGAACAGGTTGAATTGCTGAAACACCATGCCGATCTCACTGCGGATCGCGGCAATGTTGCGCACATCGTGGCTTAGCTCGATGCCATCCACGATGATCGTGCCTTCCTGATGTTCTTCCAGGCGGTTGACGCAACGAATGAATGTCGATTTGCCCGATCCGGAAGGGCCAATGATCACGACCACTTCCTGTGGCAAGACGTCGAGATCCACGTGTTTGAGGGCCTGGAAATTCCCGAACCACTTGTTCACGTTCTGGCAAATGATGATGGGTTCTGCCTCGTGATTTGCGGTCATAACAGTCGTCCTTTACATGCGGCGGATGCTGCCCGCGCCGGTGGTTTCAAGGCGGCGGCTGACATCCGACATCGCATAGCTGATCACAAAGTACAAAATCGCGATGAAAATGTACGCTTCACGCTGATAGGGGCGGTAGTAGGTCTGCCCACTGACAATAATATCCACGATCCCGACCAATTCAAACAAGCCCACCAGCGCCACCAGCGACGTGTCCTTAAACAAGCTGATGAACTGGCCGACGATAGCAGGAATCACCGCCCGCAGTGCTTGCGGGAGTACGATGAATATCATGGTCAGGAAGCCGTTGAGTCCCAGGGCGCGCGCGGCTTCTAGCTGCCCTTTCTGGATGATCTGCAAGCCCCCGCGCACGTTCTCCGCGAGATAGGCGGCGCTGAACAACGTCAACCCGATCATCATACGGATCGTCAGCAGGTCGTTATCCGATAGCCGGTCCCAGAAAAACGGCACGATGAATTTCGCCATGAACAAAATCGTGATCAAGGGCACACCGCGCACCGTTTCGATGAACAGCGTGCAGGTCCACTTGATCGCCGGGAGATCGCTGCGGCGACCCAGAGCCAGCGCCACCCCCAACGGGAATGACGCGGTGATCCCGACAAACGTCAGCAGCATCGTCAGCAGCAACCCGCCCCACACCGAGGAGGACACAGGCGGCAGCACGCGCGAATCTTCGAAGCCCTGCAACAGGACCATCGCCACAGGGAACGCCAATACCCAGGCGGTAACTGCCGCGCGGCGGATCGCTTTCTCTTGCTTGCCCAGCAGCCCGATCAGCCAGCCGTTGAAGAACAGGATCGCCGTCGCCGCAAACGGCAGCGCGATCCGGTTGAACAATGGCGCGACTTGCAGGCTCAAGAACTCGCCGAAAGTACGCGATCCCACGAAGTTGAAGTTGCGGTCGCCCGCCATCAGCGCGTCTTCGATCTCCGGCGACGTGCCGAATTCGTCCTCGCGCCGCGCGATATCTGCTTCCTGAATCGAGAACAGCTCCACACCATCCACCACCAGCCACGCATAGCCCGCGTCGTTGGCGGTGTCTTCGTGATACACCACTTCGAGGATGTACCAGTCGTCGGAGGGCAGCGTAAACGTCAGGTCGCCGCCTTCGTTTGTCGTGAGGATCAGTTCGGCGGGGATTTGGGTGGTGATCGTCTCACCAGCATCATCGATGTGTGTGATCGTTTCTTTTAGCACACGCCTATGATCATCCAACAACCGCACAGTGAACCCCAGCGTGTAGTCCGCCAAATCGAGGTTGCCCTCACGCACCTGACGCGCTTGTGTGGACCATGTGACGCGCGCATCGACTTCGACATTGCCAAGCTGCGCGGCACTGGCGTCTGCCACGTCGGTCAGGGGATCAATACCAAACGTAACTTCCTGCCCTTCCATACCCAGAAACACGAAATCTACCGGGTCCTGACCGGGTTCCATAAGCATGTACACGGTCGGTTCGGGAATCTGCGCGCCGATCAAGGGGATGATCAGAATGATCGCCAGTATGATGAGGATGGCGATAAACATGCTGCGCAGCACCCGACCCCAGAGGCCAAGTCCCAAGCCGCTCATGAAGATCAACCCGGCGGTCACAAGCTCCATGCGCCACACTTCATCTTTGTTGTACTGCCCGACGGAGAGCAGGCGCAGGTTATTGAAGACTACGTCCCACTGCGCATCACGGATCGACCAGCCGAAGAATTCCCACAGAAAGGCAGCGATCCCCAGGCCCATCACGACAGTAGCAATAGAGTTGATCCAGCTACTGAACAGGTTTTCGCGCATCCACCCTAACGGTCCCGTCGCGGTGAGCGGGGGGCGGCGGCTGGGCGGTGATTCGTGCGGCGCGACATAAAACAGGCCGCTATCGTGGTTGGCGCTCATGTTCTACGCTCCCTCAGCCGCATACTATAGTTCAACCCATTCATGATCAACGAAATGATCAGGCTCATGGACAGGTAGATGATCATCATGATCGCAAACACGGCCACCGACTGCCCGGTCACGTTAGAAATTTCGTTGGACACGTTATACACATCGAAGAACGACACCGCGATCCCCAGACTGGAATTTTTCGCGAGGTTCAAATATTGGTTGCCCAGCGGCGGGATAATCAGGCGCATGGCCTGGGGCAGCACAATCAGACGCAGCGTTTGACTGCCCGAAAGCCCTTGCGCGCGTGCCGCTTCGATCTGCCCATAGGACACGGCTTGAATACCGGCGCGGACAATGTCGGCGATGAAGGCCGCCGTATAGAGGATCAAGCCCAGGGTCAGCGTAATATACTCAATCGAGAGCCGGTCGCCGCCCTTAAAGTTCAGCCCTTTCAGTGCGGGATAGTCCACTGAAAACGGGGTTCCGGCCAGCAGCCAGCCAATCACGGCCAACCCGATGACGGGCGGCAAGAACCAGCGCACGGTGTTGGCCGGTTTGCCAGTCTGATCCATCAAGCGCAGCCGCCACACCCACAGTGCAAGGCCAATCGTCACGCCGATAGCGAGCGCGATATACAACCGGTTGGCGGTATCTGTGCCCTCAATCAGAGGGAAATTGATCGCGCGCCGGTTAATGTAGACCGGGCCGGGCAGTGTGATAGAATCCACCAACTTCATAGGCATGGTGATCCGCAGGCCGCGATAAATGAAATATAACTGCACCAGCAGCGGCGTATTGCGGAATAGCTCCACGTAACTGAGCGACACGGTGCGCACCAGGAAATTCCCGGAGAGCAGCCCGATCCCAATCAGCACACCCATGATCGTCGAGCCGATCAAGCCGACGATCACCACGCGCAGTGTGTTTCGCACACCGACCACCAGCGCGTCCAGGTTTGATGACTCACCCGGCTTAAAATTGGTGGTTCCTTCGGAGATCATCGTGCCAAATGGTCGCTCGACCATGCGGAAGTTGATCACGATGTTGCTGTTGGCAAGGTTGTTGATGAGGTTGTTGAACAACAAGAAGCCGACAAAGACGACGCCGATCAAAAACGCGATCTGAGCCAGGACTTGCAACACACGAATATCGCGCCAGAAGGGAATGGGCGCATGTTTGGAGCGGTCGAAGGTTGATGGCTTGTGTTCAGCCATAGAAGTCCCCCTCTCTACAGACACAGCAGGCCGGGTAGCGATCCCCCCCGGCGGCTGTCGAAACGAGAAACCAGGGACGCAGCCCGCAGACTGCGCCCCCAGTACTAAGCTAGAGCTTCAGGGTGGACTTAACGCCACGCGGGCGGGTACATCAGACCACCGTCGGTCCAGAGCGCGTTCACGCCGCGCTGGATGCCGATGGGCGGAATGTTGCGGTCGAAGATTTCGGCGTAGTTGCCGACTTCGCGGATGATGTTCACAGCAAAGTCATTGTCCAGACCCAGCAGCGAGCCGCTGGCGTTGTCGCCAACACCCAGGAAACGCTGCACGGCGGTGCTCTCGTCCATCAGGAATTCGTCTATGTTGCCGCTGTTGATGCCCATTTCTTCAGCGGTCAGCGTTGCGAACACGGCCCAGTTGATCACGTCGCCCCAGGTCGAGTCACCCTCGATGTACGCCGGGCCGAGCGGTTCTTTGGAGATCACGTCAGGCAGAATAAAGCCCTGGCTGGGATCAGCGAGGTTGGAACGCAAACCGGCCAACTGGCTCAGGTCCGAGGTCAGCACGTCGCAGCGGCCTTCTTCAAACGCGGCGGCGGTCTGTGCCGATTCTTCGAAGGGCACCAGTTCGTATTCAAAGCCCAGGGTCTCCATCGTTTCGGAGATGTTCAGCGCGGTGGTCGTGCCGGTCAGCACGCAGATCGACGCGCCATCGAGTTCGTTGATCGAGGTGATGCCCAGGTCAGCCTGCACCATCAAGCCCTGGCCGTCATAGAAAATGGTCGGGCCAAAGTCGATGCCCAGGTCGCCGTCGCGGGTCGTGGTCCAGGTGGTGTTACGGAACAGCACATCAACCTGCCCGGTCTGGAGCGCGGTGAAGCGTTCGTTGGCGGTGAGCTGCACGAATTCGAGATTATCGGCAGTGACTTCGCCGAAGATCGCGGCAGCCACTACGCGGCAGAAGTCCGCGTCGAAGCCGAGCATGTCGCCGCTGTCGGGATCAAGGAAGCTAAAGCCGGGCACGCCGCCGTTGACGCCGCAAATCAGCTTACCACGATCCTTGACCTCATCCAGCAAGCTCCCGCCATCCTGCGCGACAGCCGAGGGAACAACCAATGTAAATAGCATTACCAAAGACATCAACACTACGATGAGCTTTTTCATGGTTTTCTCCTTGTTTAATATGATGCTGAATAGTGTGTGGTGACTGATACGTCTATGGAACCCCAAAAAGATGACTTACGCGTGGGCAGTAGACACCTCCTCGTATACTTGGCGAAACTGTAATGCGATTCTTTGCAGTAGGATAGTATAGATATTTTTACTACATTTCGCACTTTTAGTGCAAATCGTCTACATTGCGCCGTTATTGCGCCGCGAATCCGAAAACGCGCCGCAAGTGTGAAGTCTAGCGCTAATGAAACAAAACCAAACGACCTTGTAAGGTCTGGTAGCAATGGGCAAT
>CBEVZO010000336.1:0-5051 GCA_965554365.1 uncultured Anaerolineae bacterium | reverse complement strand
GAAGATGACGACGGCGGCACGGGCCTCAACGCGACGATCCGCAGCTTCGAACTGCCAGAAAGCGGCCTCTTCACCATTGAGGTCGAGTCATTAAGCAACGCGGGCACGTTCACACTGACGGTGACACAGGAATAACCTGCACGGCGTGATCACACGCTAATCCACCGGGCGCACGCTGAGTTTCCTACGGCGTGCGTCCGGTTTGTGGTGTCTCGCGACACGTCAATCTGTCGCCGCGTCCGGCGCGATGTCCGTAGGCAGCACAATACAGAATAGACTACCCTCGCCCGGTGTACTCTCAACCACAATCGTACCGCCGTGCGCCTTGATGATGTGCTTGGCAATCGTCAGGCCCAGGCCCGCGCCGCCGGTGTGCGAACTGCGCGCCTTGTCGCCCCGGTAAAACGGCTCGAAAATGTGCGGCAGCACGTCATCGCTGATGCCCTCGCCAGTGTCCTGCACATTGATGGTGATATGCGCCTCATCATGCGTCACGCGGATCGCGACTGTGCCACCTGCCGGTGAAAAATGCAGCGCGTTCACGATCACATTGCCGATAGCATGCCGCAGTCGTACCGCGTCAGCGTGGAGTGGGGGCATATCGGGGGCACTGGTGAAGTCAAGCGTCTGCTGCTTGCGGGTGATGTCAGACTTGTGTTCCGCAATGATCTGCTGGATCAGCATATCAATGTGGACGGATTGGCGAACAGGATCGCTGGTGCGCTGCGCGCGCGCGGCGGCCAATATATCGTTCAACAGTTGTTCGAGCCGCTTGACCTGTGTGTCCAGAATGGTCATGGTCCGGCGCAGTTTGTCCTGGTCAGTCAGGTGTTCGAGCAAATACAGGTGCGTCTTGATTGTGGTGAGCGGAGTGCGTAAATCGTGTGATGCGTCGTTGATCACGCGCTGCAAGACCTCGACGCGCTTCAGCTCCACCGCGAGTTCCAGGCGGCGTTGCTCAACCAGTTTACGTTCGGTGATGTCGATGACCGATACCAGCACTTTGCTCCATGTCTTTTCGTGCCCTGGCGCGATCACTAGATTCATTTCCACGTCGATGGTATCGCCCGTGAACGTACGCTGCACAATCTCGCCCTGGAATCGCGTCTCACCGGCAACAAACGCGCAGAGTTCCTGGCGAAATACTGCGAGGGCGCCGGCGTTGAAAATGGCGTCCAGTCCCGCTTCAAATACGTGGATCGAGTCTGCGTGCAGCAGGTCCAGTGTCGTCTGGTTGACACTCACGATTTTGACAAGTTGCGCGCAGTGGGCCAGTGCCTCCGGGTGCGCATCGAAATAGGCGTCGCAGTCCGTCACCTCGTCCTCACGCAGGGCATCAAGATACTGCTTAACGGCGCTGAAATCTTCCTCCCACAGCGAAATGGGCGAGTTTTCGAATAGGCCGCGATACCGCGCCTCGCTATCGCGTAAAGCATGAGCGGTACGCTCTTGCTCGATAATCCGTTGTTCACGCTCTTCGAGCATGCGTTGCAGGCGCAGCGTCATACTGTCAAAGGCTTCAGCTAAATGACCGATCTCATCCGTGCGCGAGATCGCCGAACGACGCGACAGATCGCCGGCACTGATCGCCTGCGCGGTCGCCGCTAACTGTTGGATCGGACGCGTGATCTGCCGCACCGCCCACAAACCGATCCCCGCAGTGAAAATGAACACAGCCGCGAGCGTGACCATCATGATCAGTTGCAGGTCGTAGGCGAGGGCCAGCGCTTCCTCCTCACGACGTTCCGCGATGACCGTGAGGGTTTGTGTTCCGATCTGGACCGTATGAGACGCCAGAATCACGCGGTCGCCGTGCAGTCCCCGTTGCGACCCCGCCTGATCGGGAACCTTAAACTGCGTTTCGCTGAGGACAACGGAGGGGTTGCGGTGTGCGACCACATAGCCGTCAGCGTCCACCACATAAACATCTTCGCCGCTATGTGTCTGGAAAGCAGCAATCAGCCCCCAGGCGATCTTGAAGCGCAGTTCGGCGACAAGTACGCAGCATAGGTCGCCGGAAAGCCAGTCAATAAAAGGTATGCTCAGCGTGATAAGCGGTTCACCAATCGTGGGTTCAAACCATAGCAGGCTGTAGTACGGTTCGCGCAGGGTGGCGGACACAGTAAACGCAGCATCGTCCGACCAATCACGGAAGTCGTCTGCGGTGACGATGTAGCGGCGCGAGACATGGGCGTATTCTTGCCCGGTAGCATCTAGCAACACCAGCGTTTCGTAGCTGCCCTGCGCGTTGAGCAATGCCGATAATACGTTTTTCTGTTTCTCAGCATCTAGCTGTTGGAGGTTTGAGATAAGGCTGAACGCGTAAAGTTCATTTTCGCGCGCCTGAATGAACGTGTCGAGTTGATCGGCGATATGGTGCGCGACTTCGCGTTCGAGTTCAATCGCCTGTTGATGCTGCACATCAAAGCTACGCCATATGAGCAAAATACTGGTGAGTAGCAGCGGGCCAACCGACAGACCGAGCATAATAGCCGTCATGCGCCCCCGTAGATTTCGCAGCATGTTGTCCTCCAGCGCATGCGGAAACCACGACTCACCACACGCGGAACGCATGTCCATAAGTCTTACTAGCATACTTCAATTGTAGCTGGTGTGCATCTTGTGTGGATAGCGCTTTCGATCAGGTGCGGTTAAAAGCGCGTAGGCAGGCGGTTTGAGAGAGGGATCGCTTTTGCATTCTGTCGCGATGAGTGTTGTAGTACGGTACACCTGGGCCAGGACTGTACAATAGCCCCCCGCGTCCTAACCGTCGTATACTACGATCACCGCAAGCGAGTCATCAGGAGCATGAACGATGAGGCGCACGAGAGACATAATCATATTGGTCACGCTGGTGATGCTTGTCGCCAGCCCCCTGTCCCCGATATCTCCGTTGTTCCCACTATTCCCGCTGCTCCCGTTGCCGCTGTCTACCGTACAGGCTGAGCCGCCGTCTCCCGGTATGTGTGATGGGATCGTGTGCGGGCCAAGCGGCGAACTGCACCCCGCGTCATTCCCGACCATGACGGCGATCAACTGGGACGCGTTTCCGCCGCTACTGCACCGCACAGAAGTCGATCCGGCACAGCAGCACACGTTCTACGTTGCCACGACCGGCGCTGACAGCAACCCCGGCACGGTGGACGCGCCATTCGCCACACTGGATCACGCGGTAGCAGTAGCAGAACCCGGCACATTGATCTGGGTAGCGGATGGCGTGTATCCTATCGACGCGCCAGACGAGTATGAAGCGCTGCGGATCGACAAAGACGGTCTGCTGCTGCTGGCCGAGAATATGGGTGGGGTGACGCTGGTTCCCACGTACCCGGATGCCGCTGGAATTGGCATCCAGATCACCGGCGATGACGTGACTATTGACGGCTTCGTGATCAGCGGCTTTCGCGAAGCAGGAATCGAGTTCGGCAATGGTGATCAACCACAGCGCAATCTACGATTGCAACACCTGATCGTCGAACACACGGCGGAGGGCATTCGCGCGACGTATGACGGCGACGGATCGCAGCCCGTGATCGAGGGGATGTTGATCCACGACGTGTGGTTGCGTGAGATTACATTGATCGGGCTGCAATGCGGGCAGGGGCCGTGTAACAGTCTGCGCTGGGAGGCACTGCGCGTGGATATGTCGAGCAGCGGCAACGACTCCGGCGCGGACGGGATCGCGGTCGAGTCCGGTGAGAACATTGTGGTGTTCAACGCGGAGGTCAGCGGGGCCAGCGGCGACGGCATCGACCTGAAAACGGCCAGCGGCGTAGTCGCGAATGTGATCGTGCATGATGTGCGGCGCAACGGCATCAAAATCTGGCACGGCGGCGACATCATCAACGCGCTGGTGTACAACACCGGGGCGGACGCGGCGCTTGTGTTCGAGGCGGGCGAGTTTCGCATCCTGAACACGCTCGTGGCACGGCATTCGTATGGCGACTCCGCGTATGCCATGACCGCCGCCTATGATACCGCCACGCTGCCGGGACGCGTCGAGATCATCAACAGCGTGTTTTACCAGAACTCCGGCCCGGTGTGGATTTCGCCCACGCTCGTTCTCAGCGTGCAGCACTCGTTGTTTTTCGGTTCCGGCAACGGCACGGACCTGTTGTGGCGCGATATCGCAATTGGCACATACGATTCCGCGATCAGCGCGCTAGAGAATGTGGGGGCCGGTGTGGGAAATCTGAATCGGGCTAATCCACTGTTCGCAGACCCGGCAGCAGGGGATTATGCGTGGGGCGCGGAGAGTCCGCTGCGCGATGCGGGCACAGATGCGGTGGCGCTGCCCGCGTTTGATCTCTACGGGCTGCCGCGTGTCGGCGGGGATGCGGTTGATCTGGGACCGGTGGAGTTCCACACGCACCTGACGCCGTGAGGGGGATGCTTGCGTAGGGGCCCGATCTGCGATCGGCCTCTGCTGCGCCCAGCCGAGTGTACGCGCAACGAAAGTGGGCGTATTGCCGCGCCTACGGCTACACAGCACAACACAGGGCGAACTCCACACGATGAAGTCCGCCCTGAGAGGCCGTTTGAGAAGTCTTTTAACCCCCATCCCCAAACCCTTCCCCCGCAAGCAGGGGAAGGGAGAAAATCGGGTTTTTGAAGTCCCTCCCTGCCAGCGGGGAGGGATTTAGGGTGGGGTTGATTACCTTTTCAAATGGCCTCTGACTATGTTACTACGGGTAGCGGCGAGGGAAATCAGTCGAGTACTTCTGCTTCGTATGCGTCGTCGTCCACATGCTCCTCAGCATACTCCGCGACGGGTTCCTCGTCGTCGTCCTCGTCATAGTCTGCGGCGGGGTCTTCAGCCGGTGTGTCGTCGTCCTCGGCGGATTCTGCTGCCACAAATTCGCCATCTTCAACCACCAGTGCCTCACGCAACCTGGCTCCCATGAAGGGCCGCCCCAACAGCGGAGCGAACACGCATATGTCAAACATGCCCGCCATGAGTGGGACTAAGCCCACGATAGTGACGATCCACCCCACGACACTGCTGGCCGCGTATTCAATGGTTAATCCTACGATCACCACAATTGTGCCCGCAA
>CBEVZO010000335.1:0-5054 GCA_965554365.1 uncultured Anaerolineae bacterium | reverse complement strand
GCCGCAGGATGCTGGTGGGGGCACGGTTGAGGATGATCGCGTGTTCCTGGCCGAATTGCGCGGCGAAGTCCCGCCGTCCGCGCCCGCGCCACAGATGAGCGCACAGGAATCCGCGATTTTGAGTGCGATCCGGGCGTTCGTTAACACGCCGAATTGGGATGCCGCCCGCGCGCAGGTCGAAGTGCATGAGGCGGTGCTGCTCACCGAGGCGGCGGATCAGGTGTTCGGGGCGATCATCGCGGGGCAGGATGATGCGGAAACCAAAGAAGAATTGGAGCGTCACCGGGTGGTGCTGGAACTGTGCCGGGAGCATGGCGCGGCGGAGGCGTTCCGGCGGTTGGGGGCGGGCGGGGCGGGCGATGGCGAATCTGCGTAGGGGTAGCCCTATGCAGATCAAGAGTTAAATCCGGGAACGTGCATGAGATTGACCCCACCCCTAAATCCCCTCCCCGCAGGCAGGGAGGGGACTTGCGGCGCTTCTCCGCCCCTGCTTGCGGGGGAGGCCGGGAGGGGGTCCGGCGCACGCACGATTCGCACGAAAAACGGGCACCCCAAGGAGTGCCCGTACGATTCTCGTGTGAGACATTGTGCGTGTTATTGCCCCGGCCCCGTGCCTGGACCCTGGCCCTGTGGCGGGGCGGGCAGTTGGAACTCGCATTCACCGTCGGCGATGACGCAGGTCATGAACGGCTCCGCCATGAAGTCCATGCGCACGGTGAAGGTGTCTGCGCCTGTGTCGCCAAGCCAGAAGTATTCGTTCGTCGCGCCGGAGCGGAGCCAGCCGCGCAGCCCGTTGGGACACACGTCTCGCTCTGGCACGACATGCGTCGCCGTCGCGGTGACGAACTGCACGCACGCGCCCGCGTCTAATGTGCCGGTCAAGTTGGTCCGGTCGATCCATTCACGCGCGAAAAAGACGCGCACGACCTCGCCCTCGCGGTTCTGCTGCTCGAAGACCACGCCGCGCAGGTCCGCTGGTATGGTCGAGTTGTTGATCAGCACGAATTGACCGTCGTCATACACGGCGCGCAGCGCCATCACCGGCCCATCGGGTGGGAGAGGCTGTGGCGACGGCGGAGCGAAGCCGGGCGCGGGTCCGGCAGGTGTGGGCGATGGGGTTGCGGTCGGAATCTCGGTCGGCGTGGCGGTGGGTTCCGGTGTCGCAGTCGGTGTGGGTGTGGACGTGGGCGTTTTGGTCCAGGCGTCCATCGTTGCGGCCTGGGCGATGGCGGTTTGCGTCGGTTCGGCGCGCGTGGTGGCGACGAGTGCGACGGCGTTTTGCGTCGCGATGGCGTTACGATTGCGCCGTCCGATCTCGGTGGCGGTGGCGTGGAGTGCCTCGATTGTGTGTTCGAACTCTGCGGCCTGGGCGCTGCTCTGTACATCGACCGTTTGCTGGAGCAACGCTGCCGAGAGCGTTTCCGGCGGGGCGTCGTCGCTGTTTTGTGTCGCGAGCAGGAAGATCAGCAAGGCAATGGCGATCACGGCGGCGGCGGCAACCACCCAGAACAGCGGCGACTTGTACACCGGCTCGGTGATGGTCTGCGTCATGGCAGTGGGGCCGGTGGGGCTGATTTGCACATTGATCGTGCCGCTAGCGGGCGCTTTGGTGGACAGCACGGGCATGGTGAAGAAGCCGGTCTGCCCGACGCCCGTCTGCGCGCCAACCGCCTCACGGAACGCTTCGGCAAACGCGCCGGTGGTCTTGTAGCGTTCAGCCGGGCGTTTCTGCATGGCCTGTTGGATCGCGCGGCGCACGCCTGCGGGGATGTCGGGGCGGTAGGTTTCGGGCGGCGTGGGGTCTTCGTTGAGATGCTTATGTAACATGCCGTAGGGCGTGGTGGCCTCGAAGGGCAGCTTACCCGTCATCAGGTGATAGATCGTCACGGCCAGCGCGTACTGATCGGCGGCGGGCGTCAGACTCTCGGATTTCCACTGCTCCGGCGGCATGTACATCGGCGTGCCGACCGGCGTGCCCGTCGCGGTGAACGCGGTCGTGGATTCGAGCAGCTTGGCGATCCCGAAATCGACCACATAGGCGATGCCCTGCTCGTCGAACATGATGTTGGCGGGCTTGATGTCGCGATGCACGACGCCGCGCCCGTGCGCATAGTCGAGCGCGCTGGCGAGTTGCTCCAACAGCTTCGCGACTTCGCCGAGCGAGGGGAGTTCGCTCTCGTTGCGTGTGCGCTGCGCCATGCGGTCGTCCAGCGATCCACCGGGCAGCAGGCGCATCACCACATAGCTAATATCACCCTGCACGCCGTAATCGTACACCGGCACGATGTGCGCGTGTTCCAGTGCGGAGGCGGTCTTGGCTTCGCGATGGAAGCGCTCGATATAGCCGGATTCGCTCGCCAGCCCCGGCATTAGCACCTTGACCGCAACATCACGCTCCAGCGTTTTTTGGTGCGCGCGATAGGCCACGCCCATCCCGCCAAAGCCCAGTATTTCGCGCAGCTCGTATTGACCGAGTAGCTGTCCTGTCAAGTTTTGCATATGCATGGTGGTTCATCCGATGATGTGTTGGGTGGTGAGTGTGATGATCAGGTTGATTATGACACACGCAGTATACGCCGTCCAAGTGTTCGCGGCAACTAGCCATTCAATATTAGTCGATGGAGTGGGACGAATGGGGTTGTGTGGGGTAGGGCGAACCGACTCCGCGTGACAGCCCGCCCGCGCCGATGACCCCGGCGATCTCCCACCGTCCCCCGATGATGTGCGCGCTCAACCGTGACTCCGGCCTGTGCTTGGTGTGGCGTTGGTTGCTGTGCGGGTGATTCTACACTGTGGGCGGGGGGTTGCGCTAGCGGGGGTGCGGAAGAGGAGGAAAGACAAATGCTAAACGTCAACACATAAGGTTCAGAAGACGACCACCTTGAAAGTAGCAATGTCATTCTGAACCCTTTTTCATAAAAATCATTACATGATCACTCAAGTGCATTCCAAATCGCCGCGAAACTCGTTGCTTCTCCAATTAACAACGGTAACAAAGAAGCATCAGCGGGATTGGAATACAAATGTGCATTCGACACATCCAGAAGCGCAAAACAAACCTCATCCCCGATTATTGGTCTTAAAGCTGTTTCCATCAACAGCAAGATCGCATCAGTGCGGCGCTTCGAGAGTTTTTCTGCCTTAAAATACAGTTTGATTACATAGTCAGTACCATTTCGCATCAGTCCCAATTCTGGATTGATACGAATTCTTATTCCTTCTGGCCCCCAGGTATTCCTCGGCGGAACAAACCACTCAAACCGCTTTTTACCTAGAAACTTTTTATAGCTAGCAATGCAATCTGGATAACGCGCTAGTTTTTTCTTATCGCTGACCGACACCAAGATATCATCTAGTTCATTTTTATCGACACCACCATCACGGTGGAATTTGGTAATCCCATCGCGTAGAGGCTTCCAATAATCGTGAGCAGGATTATACTCAGGTCGAGCTTTTACCTGTCTGACTTTGGTGAGCTTGGGAGTCCCTGAGCCAATCACGAAATCTACGAAATCAGTCAGTGAAATGTCAATCATCATTTTTCTCCTGGCCTATTTCCTCAAAATACCAACTCATATAACAATCGATTTTGGAAAAGCATTTTTCAAAACATAATGCTATTCCATACCCCGCTTACCCAAACAACTTGAATCGTAGCATTAAAACACAATTTGCACAATAAGAAAAACATTAGAAAAATGAATGTTTATTATACAAACGTTTGTAAAATTGACATTTATGTGATTTCTCTTTAAACTAAATGTCAAATGAGGCGAATTTCTATGGCAAACTTATACAAAAAATTGGGGCAAAGAATTCGGAAAGAACGCGAAGCGGCAGGATTAACACAGGGTGATTTGGCTGACGTAATCTCTCTTTCTCGTACTTCGATTACAAATATCGAAAGAGGACGACAGAAAATTCAAGTGCATACGCTTTATGAAATTGCAGCAAAGCTAGGCATACAAGTATCCGTGTTACTGCCTCCAGTTGATCTGGGAGAATCAGAAATTTGGGAAAGAATACCAGATGATGTAGATGAAAAAGACCGTAGTTGGATCAAAGAATTGTTATCTCAACCCGATGAAGAGGAATAAGTCATGGTTATTCGGCGCGAAAGAATTCGGCAAGTCGTTACTGACATTCTTGCAAAAAGCAATATTACTCATCCTCCAGTTTTGGTTGAAGACATTGTGGCTCGTTTTGGAATTAGGGTCCAGAGAAAGAAAAATCCTAAGAGCGAACTCTCTGGCTTTTTATACCGTCGCGGCGAAGACATAGTAATTGGAGTGAATTCATCGCATCCTCGTGTCAGACAAAGATTCACAATCGCCCATGAATTGGGACATTTCCTATTTCACGGGCAGGGCATCTCTGAGGTTCATGTAGATCGTGTTTTTGAAGTGAAATTTAGAGATGACCTGTCAAGTCAGGGTGTAGACAGGGACGAGCGGGAAGCTAATCTTTTTGCGGCAGAATTGCTTATGCCGGTTGGATTTCTTGAGCAAGATATCACTAGTGTTTCGGAAATCGACATCGTTGATGATGAATTTCTGATTGGCTTGGCACGCAAATACCGGGTTAGTCATCAGGCAATGCTTTTCAGGTTAGCGAACCTCGGTTATATTAGCCTTTCATAATCACCTTATTGTGAAATATCATCCCTCACCCCACATCCGGCAGCCAGATCGTGAACGTCGCGCCCTCGCCAGGGACGCCCGTACTCTCGATCTGAATCCACCCGTTGTGACGCTGCACGATCTCCTGCGCAACCGCGAAGCGCAGCCAGCAACAGGATTCTACCGGGGTGACTCTGCAATGCGCAAGCCGTGTGCGGCGAGGAAATCAATGTTCAGCGCCATGCGTAGCTGCGACTGTGCCACACCGACCTCGTCGCCATGCCGCGCCTGAAGTTGCCATGCCTGTGATAGCAATTCCACCGACTCCGCGTGACGGCCCGCCACCGCCAGGAACAACCCCGCATCGCCCATAATACGCCCGGTGAGAAACGCGTCATCCGTCGTGTGTATCGCCGCGACGGCCTGCGCAAATAT
>CBEVZO010000334.1:0-5066 GCA_965554365.1 uncultured Anaerolineae bacterium | reverse complement strand
ACCTTCCGCTTGTGTCGCAGCCACCATCAGTGCGGGGAACTCATCAATCGCGCGCACGATCACGTCGCCGCCGATCTCAGCGCCGCGCAAAGTGCCGCGTTGCACCGTGAGATCGCCCACTGGCTCGCCGTTTTCCTCGCGCGCGTTGTCCTGTGTGATCTCCGCGCCCATCGCCCACAACACATCGAGAATACCCGTGCGCCTCGGATTGACGCCCACGCCAGTGATGCGGGTTACGGTATCTCCAGCCAACAGCGCCGCCACGATCACAAATGCTGCCGAGGATACATCGCTGGGAATCGTCAAATTCAACGGTTGGAGCGCAGCCTCTGGTACAAGCGTGATGCTAGCGCCGTCCATCTGTACATGCGCACCCATCGCGCGTAACATGCGTTCGGTGTGATCACGAGCCGGACCCGGCTCGATCACGCGCGTCGGGCCGTCCGCGTAAAGCCCCGCCAGCAGCAAACAACTCTTTACCTGCGCGCTGGCAACGGGCATCTCATATGTGAGACTGTGCAGGTCTGCCGGACGGAAATGCAGTGGGGCGCAGCCCTCGAAATCAGTCACGTCTGCGCCCATCTGCCGCAGCGGATCGGTGATGCGACGCATCGGGCGACGGCGCAACTGCGCGCTGCCATCAAGCACCGTCTCGAAACGCTGCCCGGCGACAATACCCGCCAACAGACGCATCCCGGTCCCGGCGTTGGCGCAGTCGAGCGACTGGTCAGGCGCTTGCAGGCCGTGTAAACCTTTGCCATGTACGAGCAATGCGCCATCTTGCTGCTCAACTTTGATCCCTAATGCACAAATACAGCGCAGCGTCGCCAGCGTATCGCCAGCGGGGAGAAAATGGCGAATCCGGCTCGTGCCATCAGCCACCGCGCCCAGAATCAATGCACGGTGGGTGATCGATTTGTCTCCCGGCACACCCGCACTGAGCACTTCGCGTGACAACCTCCCACCGCGCACATGGATTGTTGATTTCTGCGTACCAGTCATGTGATCAGTCGCTCCCCGTAGGTATCCGTGTAGGCGCGCCGCGCGTCCACTATCGCGTCTAACTCGCTGTCGAGCATGTCTGGATCGTCGAGCATCGCTTCCAGGCGATCCAGGTGATCGCGCAGTTGAGCTACCGACTGACGTATCTGATCGGCGTTCGTGCTGAACATGCCCACGATCATCGCGGCATCGGTTCGCGCGAGACGCGTTGCGCCATCAAAACCGCCCGCCGCCAGTTCATACAACGCGGAGTCCTCCACCGAGCCATCCATCGCCAAGCGCATCAGCACAAACGACAGCACGTGCGGCAGATGACTCGTCAACGCCGTGAGTTGATCCTGACGCGCACGATCCATCCACAACGGTTGTGATCCCACTGCCCGCGCCATTGCCTCAGCCAACACCCGCGCCTCATCAGTCGTGCGTCTCGTTTCGCATAACACAAAACGCGCTCCCTCATAGAGTGTGGGGATCGCGTTTGCATAACCGTTTTCTGCCAGACCGCACATCGGATGTCCACCTACCGCCATAACCCCCGGCAGCAACCGATCCAACGCTTCACAGATACGCGTTTTGGTACTACCCAAATCAAGCACCAATGTACCGGGACGTAAATTTAGCGCAGGAATCAGAGTGATGATGTGGTGCGCCGGAATCGCGAGGATCACAATATCCGCATCACGCGTTGACCCTGCGGCGTCAATCACGCCTTTGCCCACGCCTGCCTCGATCACGTGCGGCGTGATATCCTCAGCCGTGATACGGCGCACTTTTCCGCGCAACGCCATAGCCAGCGAAGCGCCCATTAGTCCCAAACCCACGATGTGTACCCTACATTGATCGAGCAGTGTTGCCATATCAGGCCAGTTCCCTTGTGGGTACACGGCGATCAACGACGGGGGCCAGCTTTCTCAGTTTTTCTACTAACGCCGCAAAACGCTCTGGTTTGAGTGACTGGCGACCGTCCGAAACAGCCATTTCCGGGTCTGGATGCACTTCGAGGATCAGCCCATCCGCGCCCGCTGCAATCGCCGCCAGCGCCACACTCTCAACAAACTCCCACTTCCCCACGCCGTGACTGGGGTCCGCGATCACCGGCAGATGCGAGGCTTGCTTCAACACCGGAATCGCATTGATGTCGAACGTATTGCGCGTGTACGTCTCAAACGTGCGGATGCCACGCTCGCACAACATCACGCGCATGTTGCCGTGACTCAAAATGTATTCTGCCGCCATCAGCAATTCTTCAATCGTACTGCTCATGCCGCGTTTCAGCAATACCGGGTGCTGACTTTCACCCACCGCGTGAAGCAAAGCATAGTTCTGCATGTTGCGCGCACCGATCTGCAACACATCAGCGTACTGGCACACCAACGGAACCAAGCTCGGGTCCATCACCTCGGTCACAATTGGCAAACCCGTCGCTTCACGCGCCTCGGCCAGATACCTCAAACCCTCCTCGCCCATACCCTGGAAAGCATACGGCGAGGTGCGCGGCTTGAACGCCCCACCGCGCAACGCCGTTGCACCGGCTTCGCGCACGGCGTGTGCAATCTCGATGATATGCTCGCGGCCTTCCACCGAACACGGCCCCGCGATGATCGCGAGATCAGGACCACCAACCTCGATCCCGTTGAGTGCCACCAGCGTGTCGTCGGGATGATATTCGCGACTGGCGATTTTGTAAGGATGCGTTACCGGCATCACCGATTGCACGCCGGACATCAACCCGATCTGGTCGCGATCCAGCGGACGCCCCCGCCCAATCACACCCACAATAGTACGTTCTTTGCCCTCAGAAAGATGCACTTCATAGCCCATCGAGCGAATACGTGCGATGACGTTGGAAATATCGGCAGCGCTGGCGTTGATTGACATCACAACAATCATAAGGTTGTTCTCCCGGTCATACGACCTGATAAGGATTATGCCGACGGTTGGTATGCTCGGTCGGGACGCAATCGCTGCGCCTCGCGCAAGTAAATATGGCGAATGTCTTTGGCGGCGCATGTGGTATTCCACAACACCATCACCCGGATACACATGGGTATCCCACCAGGCACGTTCATCTCATGTCCACACAAAATCGCGACCTCTTGCCAGCCCATCTCGCGCGCGGCAAACGCAGGATATTCAGCATTGAGGTCCACTGTCGCGGTAAAAAACACCCCCCCCACATCATCGGGTTCGATGCTATTGGTTTCGATGATCGCTGTCAGCAACTCGCGTGACGCCACCAGAATCGCCTTTGGTGTATTGGCTTCGACGGTGATCGCACCACGTATCCCACGACAGCGTTTCTCGTTCGTTGTCACTGCATCAGTCCTTTCTGCGGCCACCCAACAAAAAAGGGCGCTGAGCTTTTCTGCTCGCGCCCTTCTCATGCTTGCTTTCAGGAGGGGATTAACGGTTTGTACCGGTAGCAGCCAAGCTCAGACCTGCGTCTGCGTACCCAAAATAAAAATAGTAACCAAACCAGCCCCAGGCGTGACTGCCGAGGGTTGCAATGTGCTGGTTCGTTGGGATACGCGAATCTGACATGACTACACTATCACTCCCTATTGATTGGCACAGCTTAACATACAGCACAAAGCATGTCAATCAACCGCACGAAATTCGTGTAAAATGCACAACCCCCGTCTAAACATTGTTAAAGCACACCTCAAAACCTTCCCAAGTGCTTGACAAGCCACCAGATTTCTGTTAACTCTTAGCACAGTCAACTGCATACAATGTAACAGTGTTGATCTGGAAAAGTACACACCGAGGCGGTGTTCAGAGAGTCGCCGGGTGCTGCGAAGGCGGTACATGCGCAGGTGTGGAATGGCCCAGGGAGCTGCCGGTCGAAAGCGTGCCAGCGTGTCTAGCTGTTGCCGTGAGTAGCCCGTGCCGGAAACGCCACCGTTATCAGGGCGCAGGGTATCGCACAGTTTATCACGGCTGGGGCTGTACCCGTTGATCGAGTGAAGCTGGTTGTGCCTGTGCAAATCCACGTTGCGTCATCGTGGATTTTTTGTTTGCCTGGGCCTATGACCAGCTTAACCAAGGTGGCACCACGGGAAACTCCCTCTCGTCCTTGATGAGCAGGGAGTTTTTGTGTCATGCAGTTAGTCATCAGGAGACAACGCATATGGCCCTGTCACCGACCACACTCCGCACCCGTGCCCGTATCACCCCCAACCGTACGACGGCACATGAGCTATTCAAAACAGGCGATCTGGTTCCCGTCTATTACACGTTGCTGGCTGATCTGGAAACGCCGGTTTCGGTCTATTTGAAACTGGCGCACATCAGTGAGGCGTCATTCTTGCTCGAAAGTGTTGAAGGCGGTGAACACGTCGGGCGCTACTCATTTTTGGGCGTCAACCCTAAGGGATTGCTCAGTGTGCAGCATAACGAAGTCACTGTCACCCGCGACGGAGAAACCACCACGTGCGAGTTAACTCCCGGCGAAGACCCGCTCCATGTCTTAGAGCAGGAATTCGAGCGCGTACACCCGGTGAAGCTCGAAGGTCTGCCGCGCTTCATCGGCGGCGCGGTGGGTTATCTGAGCTACGACTTTGCGCGTTATGTTGAGCGTCTGCCCGCCACCGCTGACGACGACCTGGGGCTGCCGGATGCAGTGTTCATGTTGGCCGATACGCTCGTCATCTTCGACCACGCCAAACACCAACTCATCATTCTCGCCAACGCACACAACACCGGCGACCCTGATGCTGCATATCAGGACGCTGTGACACGCATTGACGAGATCATTCACGCGCTGGCGCAACCGCTGCCCTACCTGCCCGACGACACCGCGCCACAACCCAACGCCGAACAATCCACCGTACTACGCTCGAATGTCTCACGCGAGCAATTTGAAGCTAATGTGCGGGCCGCCAAAGAATACATCGCCGCCGGAGATGCATTCCAGATCGTGTTGTCGCAGCGTTTCCAGCGCGAAACCGGCGCGCATCCCTTCACCATCTACCGCGCGCTGCGCGCGTTAAACCCATCGCCATATATGTTTTTCCTGCGTTTCAACGACGATTTCAGCCTGATCGGAGCCTCGCCGGAAATGA
>CBEVZO010000333.1:0-5104 GCA_965554365.1 uncultured Anaerolineae bacterium | reverse complement strand
GATCGACGTTTTTGAATGCAAACGGGAACCCCACCCATACCATCACCGGTGCGTCGGGGGCAATATCCAATGACTCTCGCAACGCGGTCAGGCGCTCTGCGGAGACTGGCTCCGCAAAAATATCGACGTGTGTCGGCACAGAAAGGACCGCGATCCGGTCGGCGGAAACGCCGCGCTTGACATACTGCGCTTTCACGCGCTCGGTCAGAACACGGTGTGTATCGGCGTAGGGCAGCAGCACTTTCGCCAGCGTATATAGCAGCCGGTTACGCAGCGGACGTTCTGCGATCCAATGCGGATTCTCGAAAAAATGACTGTGGCTCTGCATATTCAGCGGGATGCCGAGACGTTTCTTCAGCAGCACACCGACCAACCCTGTAGAGAACGGGCCCTGTGTGGTCACGACATCGACCGGGCGTGCGTGGTGGACACGTGCCGCGATGCGATAGGCGCGCCAGGGAAACAGCACCGGGGTGGTGTTCACGGGATGAATTTCGAACTGATCGTTGATGCGTGTCATAGCTTTGGGCTGCGCGGCGGGATTGTATGCCACCACCGTGAGATCGCCAATCCGTTTGGCATACTCGATGTGGCGTTGGATGGTGTTCCCATGCTGGTCGCCGAGCATACTGGAATCCAGACTGATCATTAAGACGTGCATACGCGCTCCAACTGTGAGATAGTGCGTTCAACGAGTGTGTGCCAGCGAAACTGGTCGAGTTTTTGGGCGGTGTGAGCCGCTAACCGGGCGCGCGTGTCGCCGTCAAACGCCGTTTGCAGCGCAGCGACCAATGCCTCCGCGTCAATGTACGGCACGAGCAGGCCGTTCTCGTTATGGCGCACGACTTCAGGATTGCCGCCCTTATCGCTGGCAATGACGGGGGTGCCCGCGAGCAGCGACTCTAGTATAACGTGCGACAACCCCTCATAGCCCGAATACAGCACGGTGTAATCCACCGCGCGGAAATAGATCGCCAGCCGGTCACGCGGCACGCGGCCCAGGAATATCACCCGGTCGCTGACACCCGCTTTCGCTGTGATGGCGCGCAGGGCGGCCTCGTCAGGACCATCGCCCGCGATGAGCAATCGCACGTCCGGCACGTTGCGCAGCGCCCGCAGCAGGTGATCGATCCCCTTCCAGGGCACGAGGCGCGCCACTGTCATCAGCAGCGGTCCGGCGTCGAGGCCGAGTTCCGCGCGGGCATCGGACTGGCTCAATGTGCTGGCGCGGGCGTCAGGAGACAGCGCGTTGTAGATCACCTCGACGCGCTCCGGCACTGCACCCCAGCCGATCACCATCTGCCGCAGATACTCGCTAGGGACGATGATGCGGTCCATGCGCTGCACTTCGCGCGCCCGCTGCGTTTTGAGCAGTTCTATGCGCGGATCGTACCGCTGATGTTGAAAGCTGTCGATATCAGTGGTGGGCGTGAGCCAGCCTTTGTTCACGGCGCGCTCCCAGGCCAGATCACCGACAACTTTCAGCACGCGCGGCTTGTTTCGCCCGCTGATCAGGGGCAGTCCCAGGCTGTTGACAAAGATCAGATCGGCCCAGCGGGTGTACGGCCACGCGGCACGCGCATACTGTGACCAGCGCAGCGGCAGCGTCCGGCGTGGGATACGCTGCACAGGATAGGGATAACCGTCGGTGAGAGCATCGCCAAAGGTCAGCAGGCGCACCTCGTGCCCGCGCGCCTGGAATTCTGGCAGCACGCGGTATAGATATGTAGCAGGCCCGCCGGATTCGGGGTGGAAAATACCAGTTGCAACGAAAATGCGCATGAGAGGCGTCAGTATGGGAAAAGTGTAGGGGCGATTTGATTACTTTGACTTTTAGATAGGGTAACGTCGAGAGGTGTTTTCGCGTCTGTGATTTACCTCACCCCCCGGCCTCCCCCCTCCACACGCGGAGAGGGGGAGATGGTGTCTGGTGAAGGCCCCTCTCTACTTGTGGGGAGCGGCTAATCCAATACCCGTTACCGTATTCGAAAGCAAGAGTGCATCGCATCGTCCCGCGTTCGGATTAAACGTTACGCTACAGCCGAATCACGCGTGCCGGACCTTCACAGTCGCGCGTCTGGTTGCGCGTGTCGATCACCAGTTTCGCGTGTTGGAGAATGAACTCGCAGTCGAACGCCGAATGATCGGTAATGATCAGCACGCAGTCCTGCTCCGCGATCCACTCGGCGGTGAGTTCCACGCTGGTCACGACACGGTCGCCGGTAAGCTGTACCTTGTCCACATACGGATCGTGATACGTCACCTGCGCGCCTTTTTCATCCAGCAATTCGTGGATATCCAGCGCTGGGGATTCGCGCACATCGTCAATGTCGCGCTTGTACGCCATGCCCAGGATGCCAACCTTCGACCCGTTGATCGCTTTCGCGTCATCGTTGAGTGCGTTCATCACCAGATCGATCACGTAATACGGCATCTGAGTGTTGATCTCGCTGGCGAGTTCGATAAAGCGTGCGGTGTAATTCAACGCGCGCAGTTTCCAGCTCAGGTACAGCGGGTCAATCGGGATGCAGTGCCCACCCAGGCCGGGACCCGGATAGAACGGCATGAACCCGAACGGCTTACTGCTCGCCGCGCGGATCACTTCCCACACGTCCACACCCAGCCGTGCGCACATCAGCGCCATTTCATTCACCATGCCGATATTCACAGCACGGAAGGTGTTTTCCAGCAGCTTGACCATCTCGGCGGTGGTGGGCGACGATACCGCAACCACTTCGCTCACGGCAGGTTCGTACAGCGCCGTGACCACTTCCACACACGCGGGCGTCACGCCGCCAACGACCTTCGGTGTGTTGTGGACACCATAGGTTGGATTGCCAGGGTCTACACGCTCCGGCGAAAAGGCGACAAAAATATCCTCGCCTGCTGTCAGATCGCCATCGGTCAGCTTGGGCAGGATCAATTCTTCGGTCGTGCCGGGATACGTCGTACTCTCCAACACTACCAGCAACCCCGGATGCCGCACACTCGCCACTTCATCGGCGGCGTTGAGGACATAGCTCATGTCGGGGTCTTTGGTCTTGCGCAGCGGTGTCGGAACACAAATGCTGATTACATCAGCGTCGCGCAGATCGTCGTAGGTATCCGTCGCGCGCAGTTTGCCGTTTTCTACCAGGGGGGCGAGTTCCTCGGTGGACACATCCGGGATGTAGCTTTCGCCCGCGTTCAGCATGGCAACTTTGTCGGGCAGAACGTCCAGCCCCACCACGGTGTAGCCTGCTTTAGCGAATTCAACCGCCAGCGGTAGCCCGACATACCCCATGCCGATCACGCCGATCTTGGCGGTGCGGTTGTGTAGGCGGTCGAGCAATTGCTGTTTGTAGTTTATCATCGGCTCCAATTCCATTCGATCTGTAACGGTGTGTATGCACCGGGGGTGTGCGTCGATACTGCAATGATACGCACGCGATTATAGCCCGTGCCCCGCCGTCTGACAATGACCGTTGACTGACGCTCACCTGACAGATGTCACGCCTTGTGAAAAATTTCACAGCATAACACAGATCATACATTTTTATACACAGCCAATAACTCGCAACTTGCAATCAAAATTGGGTCTTCCGATATCTCACGCCTGCCGCTATACTGGCGCGCGGCTTCATCTGTTCGTGGCGACCCGCGTCTCTGCCGGTCGCTTCATTGTGTGTTGAGGGACCTTAACCTTATGCGACTCGGAATCATCGGACTACCCAACAGCGGCAAAACGACGATCTTCAACGCCCTGACCGGCAGCGACTATCCGGCTGAGCCGTTCTCGTCGGGGCAGCTAGAGACGCATACCGCTGTCGTCAATGTGCCAGATGCGCGTATTATCCATCTCAGCGACGTGTATCACCCGAAGAAAATCACGTTTGCGACTGTCACTTATACCGACATCGGCGGTTTGGATAAGGGTATTGGGGAAGGCGGTTTGAGCGGCCCCATGCGTAACGAATTGCAGCAAGTAGATGGTTTCTTGCATGTCGTGCGCGCGTTCGAGAATGAAGAAGTGCCGCACACCGAAGATACCGTTGATCCGCTGCGTGACCTGACAACGATGGACGCGGAATTTTTGCTGTTGGACCTGATCACAATCGAGAACCGGTTGGAACGGCTGGCGGAAGAACGCAGGCGCGGCAAACCGGAAATGAAGCAGGCCATCGCCAGCGAGACGGCGCTGCTGGAACGGTTGCGCGTGCATCTCGAAGCGGAGTTTCCGCTGCGCGACATGGACCTGACCTACGATGAGATCAAAACGCTGCGCGGGTACGGGTTCTTGACACTCAAGCCGGTGCTGGTGATCTTCAACACGGGCGAAAACAATGCTGATCCGGCGGCTGATCTGTACTACGATCACTGTGACTCGCAGGTCGTGACGCTTGAGGGGCGGCTGGAAGCGGAGATCGCCCAGCTTGACGACCACGACGATGTGCTGTTGTTCCTCAATGAGTATGGGCTGAACGAGCCGAGTCGTGATCGTGTGTTGAAGCTCTCGTATGATCTGCTCGGTATCCAGTCATTCTTCACGTATGGGTCGGATGAGGTCCGTGCGTGGCCGGTGCGCAAAGGCGCCACAGCGGTGGATGCGGCAGGTACGATCCACTCGGATTTGGCGCGCGGGTTCATCCGGGCGGAGGTCGTAGGCTACGATGACTTTATCACGGTGGGCAGTGATATGAACAAGGTCAAGGCGGCGGGCAAGATGCGGCTGGAAGGCAAAGAGTACATCACGCACGACGGCGACCTGATGATCATCCGCTTCAACGTGTAGTGTCATTACGGGCGTAGAGCATACGCCCTTTGGAAAATCAAGGTGTGTGCTTGTGTGGGCTGCTGAGAGGTGCCCCGTGCAAGCGCGCTTTGCGTTGAGCGTATTGCCATACACTCCTACGGAAATTTGTTCGCTGTGTGAGGGCGGATGAGGCTGGTTTTTATGCCTGCGCCATAAAGCGGTACACTTGTTTCCAAACATGACACGTATCATTCTGGTGCGTGATGCAACGAGCGAATAGGAGCGCCCCATTGACCCACGATCAAGCACTGCGCACACAGCTTGTCGCGCTGCTACGCGGCGGACAGGCATATATGCCGTTTGACCAGGCGG
>CBEVZO010000332.1:0-5105 GCA_965554365.1 uncultured Anaerolineae bacterium | reverse complement strand
AGTTAGTGCGCATGATCGTCGCGTAGATGTAATCGCCCACGCATTCCAGTTCGCTGATTTTGTCCACCAGCGATCCCTGCACGGTGATCAACCCGCTGAAAATCAGATCAAGCGATTGCTGATCGCGCATGTCGATGAATGGCGTCCCTCGGCTGGAGTAGATCAGCGCGTCATCGGTGCAGATGCCCCACCCGCTGACCTCTAATTCTCCGGTAGTTTCGAGTGTCTCTGGATCGTGGGTCAGCGCCACGCTCTCCAGCCCGGTCAGCAGCACGATCTGCCCATCGAGCCGCGCCAACCCCCCGGCTTCGGCCTGGTCGGGTAGCGCAACCGAACGCAGCACATCCCCGGTGGCGAGGTCGATCTCACGCAGCGCCGCCGATCCCGCTTCCCCCACACTCTCGTAGAGCTTGCCATCCAGCAGCAGCAAGCCCTGCGTGTACGCGGTGGTGTCGTGGGGAATCACACTCACCACTTCGGGAGCCAACAACCCGACTTCGTTGTAGATCGGGTTATCGTCCTGCGCGCTCACCGCACCAGATGCCAGTGTCAGCGCCAGCAGCAGCAGCGCGACCAGGTAGTGTTGACATTTTCGCCTATGGGCAAGGTGGTTTTGAACACAAATGTCAACACGGCCTAATCCAAAGTGTCGCCGTACACGGTGTTTCATGCGCCTGCCCTCCCTGCGTACCAAAGCATTTAGTTGTCTGCACCTTGCGCGGCAACAGCCTCGGCAGGCAGCGGTGCGGCCTCTTTGAGTTGCAGCACCTCAAGCGCCTGCGCATGGACCAGCCCGTTGGTTGCCAGTGTACCCGATCCGCTGAGCGCCGCGCGGCTGAGTTCGCCCGCGTAATCCGTGACCTGGCCGCCAGCTTCCCACACGCACAAAATGCCCGCCTGGACATCCCAGGGCTTGGGGCCGTTTTCCCAATACACATCGCAACGCCCCGCCGCAACCCAGCACAAATCCAGTGACGCCGTGCCGACACGCCGCACCCCTTGCGTGCGGCGCACGAAGTTCGCGAAATTGCCGGCGTTGTTATCCACTGCCGTCCAGCGATCATACGGAAAGCCGGTGATCACCAGTGCTTCCGCTAACTGTTCTACCGCGCTGACCTGCAAAGGCCGCCCGTTAAGTGTCGCGCCCTGCCCGCGCACAGCCTTATACGTCTCGCCCAGCATCGGATCGTGGACCACGCCGAGAATAGGCATCAGGTCCGGGCCGGAGAGCGCAATGCTCACCGCGAAGGACGGCAGACGGTGCGCGAAATTGGTCGTGCCATCCAGCGGATCGACGTACCAGTGATACGGTGTCTGGCCGGGATCAGGGCCATAACCGCCGCCTTCCTCGCCCACGACGTGATGATCAGGAAATGCCACGCGCAGTGCCGCAACGATAAATTCCTCGCTGGCGGTGTCGGCCTCGGTGACAAGGTTGATGCGCGTGCTTTTGCTGTGGTTGGTACGCGGACTCTCATAATAGCGGCGCAGAATGGCCCCGGCTTCGCGTGCAATGCCTTCGACAGTGTTCAGCGCGGCGTTGAGATCAAGGGAAACGGTCATAGATACTGGTTTGTCCTGATGTGCGTGACTCGGTGTTCTACGCGTGATTATACTCGCACGCCGTTATTAGCGCACGCCACCTGCGTGCCGCATAGTCGGGAGCGTATCGCGCAACGCATCGTCGCACCGTGTGTACAGGTGATCAGCGCTTGCGCGCATCACTTTAGACATGGAGAGAACAACCATATGACGGATGGGCAAAAGAAACGGGGCCTCTCACGGCGTGCGTTTTTACGGTTGGGCGGCTGCAATGCACGAGTATCAGCTCGTCGCACGTTGAGTATGACGGCGCGGTGGAATCCGGTCCCGCGAACGACGATCTGACGACGTATGCGGTGGCGCTGGACGGTGACGCGTTGACCGTGACGCTGGTGTAGCCGCATCCCGCCCGACGTGACGTAGGGGCTGCCTCTACAACATTGCTGACGATTTCTTATTGTGTCACGGCCCTGTGCGATTTATGGGTGAGGTGCGTCACGCCGCGCCCGCTGAGGCGGCCTTCTTCTTGCGGCGCGCGAGACGCCACTTACGCAGGCGGCGCGTGAGGCGGCGATAGAGGAACCACAGCACCAACAGCCCGATGATGATCATGCCGGGGATCGTCTGCGCGGCTTGCAGCAGGGTGTTGCCCACCATCGCGACCAGCATCAGCAGTGTGAACGCGGTCCACACGCCCGCCAGCACGCCGAACACGGCGAAAATCTTCTCGTCGCGGGTGAAAGGCTCGCGTTTGCGCAGCTTTTTACGCAGCGGCGGGCCGATGAAGGCGAGGCTCTTTTCGCGCAAGCGGGGAATCTCCAGCCAGTCCATGAGGATGTAGTAGCCGTCCAGCTTGAGCAGCGGGTTGAGGTTCATCACGCTGGTGAGGTAGGTCAGGAACGCGAACTGGTACAGCACGCCCTGCAAGAAGTCACCGGGTGCGACCAGCAGCAGCAGACTCGCCAAGCCGCCCAGGAAGAAACCAGAATGCGGTCCCGCCCAACTCACGACGATGCGCGGGCGGCGCGGTTCCATCCAGATGTCGGTGGTGTCCACGAACGCGGCGGGCATCCCCAGGTAGATCAAGAAACCACCGCGTCGGACCTCGCGCCCATAATGTTTGGTGGCGATGGCGTGCGACCACTCGTGAATCATCAGCGTGATGAATTGCAGCGCGTAAAGCGTGATCACGCCGATGATCGCGCCCGCGCCGCCAATCACAGCGACATCACGAGGGACAATGCCGGTTAACAGTGCCACGAACGCGGTCCCGCCCGCGAAGATCACCGCGAGCATGAGCCACTGCACAATGGAGTTGAACAACACGCGTCCGGCCCCGTTGTAGGTGCGCGTGATCAGGGTGTCGATCCCCCCGATGCTGATCTCGGTGTTCATGATCCCGCGCAGCACGCGTTTCCAGAGCACATTCGCACGCTTCTGCGCCAACGATTGACCAATCGCACCGTAGACATCCACCAGTGGCTCGATGAACCCTTTTTGCTGCAACTGGTCCAGCAGCATCAGCAGACCGGTGATCGCCAGCTTGCCGTAGGTGAGCATATAGCCGACGGCGATATCCTGCACGCTGGATTTGCCGTCCATCTGCTCCCAGAGGTAGACCTGCTCCTCGGTCAGGCGCAGATAGGCGTCGGTGCGCAGATTTTTGAGAATCCAGTAGATTTCGCCGCGCGCGTCGGTGAGCTTTTTGAGCGCGTAGCCTTGAATTTGGCGGGGGTAGAAGTTGGTCAGGTCGCGGGGGCGCACCTGCTGCATGAAGACGCTTTCGGTGGGGCGCGTCATGATCAGCGTTTCGCTCTCGACCTCGTGCCACACATCTTTACGGTCGGGACGCCACATCATCATCGTGCCGTCGGTGTCCACATGACCCTCAGCATCGGTCTTGACAAGGACCGCTACCCACAGCGGCAGCACACCTTCGCGTGGCAGAATCAGCGTTTCCTCGGTGGACGTGTCCCAAATATCCGTGCGGGGCGCTTTGATCTGGTCGGCACGCAGCATGACCGTTTCGTTATCGACTTCGTCCCACATACCGCCAACGGAGGCCAGCACGATCTTGCCCCACAGCCCGCCGCCCTCTCCCGCCGGAGCGGTAGCGGTCTGGGCGCTCATCTGCGCATCGAGTTGATCCCACAGCCCGCCGGTATCTGAACCCGCCGCGCCAATATTGCGGTATACGTTCGCCATAACGATCTCTCACTGCTGCTCGCTGTGTTGGGCGGCGCTAGCCGATGCGGAACAGGATCGTGGTTTCGCCTATCGTGATCACTGTGCCGTCCTGCAAGGGAATCGCGTCGTGGGCCTGCGCGGGCAGGCCATTGACCAGCGTACCGTTGGCGCTGTTCAAGTCCACCAGCACCCAGAGTCCACTTTCGTCGATCTTGATCTCACAATGTGGACGCGAGACGGCGCGATCTTGCAGCGAGATATCCCACGTCGCGTCACGCGTCGCGCGCCCGATGGTCACGGACGGCGTGAGCAGCGGGATTTCCGCGTCTTCTTGCGGGCCGGAGGTGATGTGCAGCGTCGGTTGACCGCCTGCACCCGCCGGGACGATCAGCGTGCCGGTGATCTTCGCTTGCTCCACTTCTTCCTCGGTAACGACCGCCGAGAAGTGCAGGACCGGCACGTAAAGCCGGATCACATCGCCGTGCGCCAACGGAAAGGGGTCAGTGATCATTCTGTCGTTCACAAACGTTTTGTTGGCGCTGTTGAGATCGTCGATCATGAAAATGCCGTCACGGAAGTTGATCACGGCGTGTTCGCGCGAGACGTGGCGCTCGAAGATGTGGATTTCGCATTTGGGGCTACGGCCAATCGTCGCGGTCGCGCCTTCCACCAGCACGAATTCACGCTGCTGACCAGATTCGGGGTCTTCCCAGGTTACTTTTGCCAGGGTTTCAGGTTGTTCGCTCATGGGTCCATTCACCAGCGCGGCTTACGTCGCTTATTCGAGCTAGGGCATTTCAATCGGTTCGGGCTGCGGTTTACATACGCCGCACCACACAGCATCCGCGACGACCAGCGACTTCGGGACTTTCTTCTCGCCGCCGATGTATACGGTGATGATGTAGTTCATGTCCTTGATGTGATCGCCGCACACGGCGCGCCCACACCAGCGACATATCGCCTGTGCTTCGTTGTCACAATGGATGCATTTCATCGTTTGCGCCCCTCTGTTAGATGCTCACACATGGGTGTGTGGAGAGTATACACCAACCGCAGGGGATCGCGAAAACGGGGGAAGAACGGATTCACCGCAGAGATCGCAGGGGACGCAGAGAAAAAGCGGAGAAAAACCTAGAGGTTCTCGAAGAACTTGTAGCCGTCAAAGAAGCTGATCCAGATGAGAACGGCGTAGGAGGCGATGAATAGGATGAAGATGAGTGTGTGCCAGATGGTGGAGCGTTTGTTCTCAATTCCATCTTCTAAAACAAACATCACGACAACTGCCACGACAAACACCACGATAACCGTCACGACAAATTTCACGTCCGCCACACCACCCGCCACACCACCCGCCACGGCAATCGTCACGACAACCG
>CBEVZO010000331.1:0-5108 GCA_965554365.1 uncultured Anaerolineae bacterium | reverse complement strand
CATGTGGCCCGTTCAGCAACCACACCTGGACCTTTGATCTGAGTTCAGGCCAGGGCATGAGCATCACAATGGGATACTACAACCAATAGTCGTCTGGATAAACAAGAGAGAAACCTATGCGACGCAAACTTGCACTTCACAAGTGGTTCACTTCGTCCGATGATACGGGCGAATCGGGGCAGGCGATTGTTTTGATCGGGCTTGCCACTATGGTCCTGATCGCCATCATGGGTCTGGCAATTGACGGTGGTCGCCTGCTATTCCTCAAGCGCGAAACACAGAACGCTTCTGACGCCGCAGCTATTGCAGCAGCCCGCGCGCTCTGCGAAGGTCGTGCCGACTACGTCAAGGCGGGCGAGGATGCCGCTGCGGCCAATGGGTTTGTGGACGGTGAGAGCGGCGACGTGGTGACCATTGTCAGCCCCCCCACCCAAGCCAGCGTGCCCATCGAGGATGAATGCGAGGGGTGCTATGTCGAAGTCACCGTCGGTGGTGAAATCCCGGCGTCGTTCATTGGCATTGTCTACAACGGCCCCCTGCAAACGACCAGCTACGCCATCGGGGTCTGCAACCCGAACCAATTCAATCTCAGCGCTGACGACGAAGATACACTGCATGCGTTGTTTAACCTGAGCGCTGACTGTCAAACTAAAGTCACCGGAGCCGGCTACGATATCATTGGGGGGGTGCATGCCAACGGTTATTTCTTCTTGAATCCCTCTGCCGGCGCCGGTGGAACTGGCACAGTGTACGGCCCAGCGAGCCATACCGGTGACATTCACAGTGGATGGACCAAGGGTGTTTACTGCCCGCCCGACTGCCCCGACGGTTATGAATGGGGCGGTAGCGGTGGTGGTTATGCCACACCCGCAGGCCGGTGTGCACCGTCGTGCTTTGACAGCGGCGGTGGCGGCGGTGGCAGCGGTGGCAGCGGTGGCAGCGGTGGCTGCACCCCCGGCGATTATCCCGCTGCGAACCCGTACCAGGTCTGCGAAGAACTTGCTGACCCGTTCAGTTATCAACTCACCGACTTCGATGGACCGGAAGACCCCTTCGTGCAAGCAGCGATAGCCGATCCCGACGCTGGTTACTATGATTACACTGCATCCGGCGGAGCCTGCAACAAAAATGGCACGAAAGCCTGGATCAACGGCATGATCTCCGGCGGTACACTCCCAACGGGATTGTACTACTTCGGCAATTGCGAGATTCAGTTGCAGAACTTCGACAACATCAGCGGCGAAATCACCTGGGTTAGCGGCGGGCCGATGAAGATTTCGGGCGGCACCAACAACCTGCACGCCTATACCGACGGACTGCTGTTCTACTCCGATGCGGGTGGCGATAGCTGCAACGGGAAAGCTGTAACACTACCCGGCAACAGCAACACGCTGGAAGGCAACGTCTATGCCCCCCATGGCCTGCTCCACTTCTCGGCCTCCAGCACCACCATCAACGGTTGCCTGGTAGGATACGAGGTCGCGTTGACTGGGTCCCAAGCTACGGTCATCTGCGACACGACAGCCGGTACGACCGGTGGCGATCCCGGCATCTTCCTGGCTGAGTAAGTTAAATCTCTGCTGCCTGATCGGTATATCGATCAGGCAGCTCTACTTTCCCTTTTATTTAGTGTGGGGGTATATCGACACCCATGTATCACATTCACGCAAACGCATCACGGTTACTTCGTTTCGCTATCGCCAGTGTGTTGGTGCTGGCCGCGCTCAGCGCGATGCTGTTTGCGCTGCCATTTGAGTCTAGCCAGGCCGCAGACGATCGGCCCACCACGCCAGACCTGAGCAACGCACCGCTGGCGTTCATTGCCAATATGGGTCAGAGTGATGCCGAAGTAGCATTCCATGCGCCAAGTTCTGGCGCGGGACTGTTCTTCACGCCGGACAAGGTGGTGTTCTCACTGCCCATGCCAGACGACCAGATATTTGTCACACAGATGGCTTTTGTTGGCGCGGAAACGACCCATGTCACTGGATACAATCCGCAAGAAGGCGTCTTCAATTTCTTCCTGGGCAATGATCCTGAGCAGTGGTACACCAACGTGCCCACGTATGCGGGTGTGCGCTACCACAACCTGTATCCCGGCATTGATCTGCGCTTCGAAGGTACACAGGGCGTGCTGAAAAGCACCTACGCGGTGACCCCTGGCGCAGACCCCAACATGATTGCATATGACTATGCTGGTGCAGAGCAAGTCACGGTGGACCCCGCCACAGGTGATCTCCGCATTCTGCTCTATACCCATGCTGAATACGGCGATATGACAATTGCCGAGAGCGCCCCTCTCGCGTGGCAGACTATCGAGGGCGCGCAAGTGCCGGTCGATGTGCGTTTCATGCTCACCGCAGCAGGACACATCGGTTTTGAGCTGGCAGACTACAACCCGGCGCACGAACTGATCATCGACCCGTCAGTGCAGTACAGCACCTACTTCGGCGGCTTCTTTGACGAGATCGGGTACGACATCGTCATGGACGACAGCGGTAACGGGTATCTCACCGGGCGTACCGCGTCTTCCAACATGCCGGACACCGACAACGCCCTACAAGGCGATATTAACGGAACCTCGGACGCGTTCATCGCCAAGCTGAATGTCTCCATTTCCGCACAGCGACTCGTCTACGGCACATATCTAGGTGGCGGTCAAGCAGAAGAAGCGCATGGGATCGCGATTGATGCCGCAGGCAATATGTACATCACGGGCAAAACAACGTCAACTGACTTCCCGACGACAGCCACCCCCTACCAGGCCGACTATGGCGGGGGCGGCGATGCCTTTGTCGCCAAAATCTCGGCTGACGGCTCCACACTGATGTATGGTACGTACCTGGGGGGTAACACTGAAGACCTGGGGCGCGCTATCGCCCTGGACACCAGCGGCAACGCGTACATCACCGGTTTTACTACATCGATCAACTTCCCAAACGTGAATGAAATTCAATCCACCCTGAGCGGCGCGCAAGACGCCTTCGTGACCAAACTCACCGGCGACGGTAGCGGCGCGCTGTATTCAACGTATCTCGGCGGTGCGGGTACTGACGATGGGCTTGACATCGACATCGACGCCGCTAACCAACCCACCATCGTGGGGTATACCGACTCGCTTGACTTCCCCACGCATGTGGGGGGCGGCCTTACAGTATTCCAGGCTGCCAATGCGGGTGGAACTGACGGGTTCGTGACAAAATTGCTTGTTGACGGGTCAGGTTACTTCTTCTCCACCTACTTCGGCGGCAGCGCCACCGATCAGGTGACAGGTATCGTGATCGAGGATGCCACCGGAATCGCGTTTATCACAGGCTGGACCACTTCCACCAGCGGTGACTTCCCTGTCACGTTTGACGCGCTGCAAGCCGAAAACGCCGGGGCAGAAGATGCGTTCATCGCCAGCCTCAACGCAACTGGCAACACGCTGCTATACAGCACATTCATCGGCGGCTCCACAATGGACAAAGCCGCAGACATCACGCAGGATCCGCAGGGAATTGTTCACATTGCCGGGGAAACCCGTTCACCGAACTTGATCCCTGTGAGCGCACCAACCCTACCGCCTGTGCCTGTGCCTCCGGGAGTCGATATTGGCATCACGGAGTACACGTTCGACACATATCACGGCGGGCTTGACGCCTTTGTGATGGCCCTGGACCTCTCGACGAATACGTACTTCTACGCCGCTTATATCGGTGGCTTTGATGATCCAGGCGACCTGTATGATGTCCCTGATGATAGAGCGCTGGCGATGGCGGTTGATACCAGCGGCGGTATCTACATCGCGGGCGAAACCTTCTCCGTGAACTTCCCGCTTGCCAACGCCGCCTATCAGCGTGGTGGGAATGGTGATGCCTTCGTGGTCAAGATTGGATCCGCCCAGGCTGATCTGGTGATCAACAAAACCGCCGATGTACCTGAAGTGCTGGTCGGCGAAGACGTAACCTACACCATCGAAGTCACCAACGATGGCCCATCTGCCACTCACAACGTGGTGATCGAAGACACCGTACCGGTAGAAGCAGAGGTCCAGTCCATCGTTACCACGGGAACCTGCACCCAAGTGGGGCAGTTGATCACCTGCGAGCTTGGAACACTGGCCGCAGATGAAACCACAACTGTGACCGTCGTCGTCACCGCCATTGCCAAAGGCATCGTCGAAAACACCGCTCAGATCACCGAGAGTAGTGAATTCGATCCGGACACGTCAGCGGCAAGCAACTCCTCGACAGCGACCGTGCTGTACTACAAAGACGCGGACTTGACCATTGACGTATCGGCCAACACGCACCGTCCCACCCCGAACCAGACCATCGACCTCGTCATAGAAGTCACCAACCTGGGGTTGGCCCCGGATGCGAACGTCGTGGTCACTGATAGCCTGCCCGCTGAAGTCACGTATGTAGCAGACGACTCCGGAGGGAGTTACAACCTCCTCACGGGCACATGGACTATCGGCGCAATGGCACGCGATCAGGTCGCAACGCTGACCATCACTGTCACGGTGAACGATCTTGCGATTGGCACAGAGATCGCATACCCGGCCAGTGTCACGGGCATTGAAAACGACCCCGACCCGTTGAACAACGCAGACACCGCTGAACTGGTCGTGGTGGGCGAGAGCTTCCCGCCCTACGGCTGCTTCCCGTCGGTTGATGAGCCAGATGTTATCATCTGTATCACGGGGACCGGCGGCTAAGGAACCATCTCGCGCCTGCCAGCCCACAGACTTCCCACAATAATCTACGCTCCTCTCACCAACGTATGAGTGAGAGGAGCGTTCATATTGACGTAACCAGCACATAACTTTCAAGAAGGAGAGTCGCCCCTCCATCCAAATCCACCCAATCTCAAGGGGTGCATTTCAATCTTGGGGCAACTGGTTTGAGGTTAGCCCCTCCCCTGACGCGAACTTGTTCGCGCCCCCTCCCCGCAAGCGATACTGTTGGCGAAGTCGATTCATGGGTGTTTTGTAGGGGCGATGCTTGCGTCGCCCGGTTGGGTAGGGCAAGCCCTACGCCCTACAAAAACAGGTTCGCCAACAGTATCGCAGCGGAGAGGGGACTTCACCACGCGATCAACTCCCTCTTTCTCCGCCTGCGGGG
>CBEVZO010000330.1:0-5110 GCA_965554365.1 uncultured Anaerolineae bacterium | reverse complement strand
CTCGGATTATCTTTGGCTCTCACCTTATCATAGTTCTAAGATACAAGGGGCGTATGGCAATACGCCCACTTTGTGTCGCGTCTACGCGCGATCGGGCGCTAACCGGCTGCTGCGCTGGCCGTCGCGGTTTGCGATCCGCGCGGGCGTATACCACGCAGCATTCCCTCAATATCGAGTCCCTCATCAAGCGCAGGCCAATAGACGCTGAACGCGTCAAGCTCAACATTAGCGCGCTGCTCAGCCGTTGCGTGTTCGAGCCAGGGATGCCATACCAGTGGATTGCTAATATCGCGCCCGTCGACCAGCGTGACCCATACTTTGCCGTCATGAATGCTGACAGCTACTGGACGATCCGTTTCGTAGTTGTACTCAAAGTCTGCGGGCATACCTACCCCGTTCCCCCGGCTTTTTTCTTGCTCTCGTCCGGCGGGAGCGCCTGCAAAATGGCTTTAAGCGCGTCATGGACTTCTTGCGCCGTTGCCATACGGTACGTCAGCGACTTGTTGAGCATCTTCTGAATCAGCGCGATCACTGCGTCCGTCACTTCTGGGCGAATCTTCTGCAACTCCGGCACATCCTGATCAAGAATCGCCTGTGCGATCATGTCGTCGGTGCGCCCGATAAACGGCAGCGTCCCCGCGAGCATCTCAAACAGCATCACGCCCAGCGCCCACACGTCGCCGCGCGCGTCGAGCGTTTCGCCCAACACGCCTTCGGGACTCAGATACGGCGTGGTCCCGATCACGGTATGCGGCAGTGTCATGCGCTGGTGATAGTTCAGCCGCGCCACGCCAAAATCTGCCAGCCGGGGCGAGAGATCGTGCGTGAGCATGGTGTTCGACGGTTTGATATCGCGGTGGATGATCTCACGGCTGTGCGCGTGTGCGAGCGCGCTGGCGACCTGCATCAGGATCTTCAATGCTCGACGCAGTGGTAGACGCCCTTCGCGGTTCAGCTTGTCGAACAGCGAGCCGCCGTAGACGTATTCCATCACAATATACTCGAAATCGCCATCGCGGAACGCGTCAATCAGCTTGACAATGTGCGGATGTTCCAGCCGCCGCAGCGCATCGGACTCGCGTTGGAAGCGCAGCCACGCCATCTCGTTGAGTTCGCGCGACACCATGAGCTGCTTGATCGCGACGGGCTGTTCAGTTTCGAGATCAGTCGCTTTATACACATAGCTGGTCAGGCCGGGGTGTAGCACTTGCTCCAGCCGGAAGCGCTCCAACAGCACAGTTTTATCTTGATGCAGATTCATGGCGTGCTGACGGCGCGTTTTGCCTGCCGGACCCGACCGCGTGCGCAGCAGTCCGTAGAATACGCTCTCATGCACGAGGCTGTGCAGCACACAGTTGCCGCTCGCGTCTGCTTTGATCGCGCCTTCCAGCCACGCGACCATAATATGCCGCTGCAAGAGGGTGAAGCGCACCTGCTCGCGGTGTTCGAGCAGCGTTTGCACCAACTGCGAGATTTCGGGGTCTTCCTGTACGTGCTTCCACATCTTGCGGAAGATTTCGTCTTCATAGAGATGCCGTCGCGCGGCGCGATCGACGTCGGGCAGCAGGATCGCGCCTTCCGGCACGTCGCGCGCCAGCCCTGCACACAGCTTGTGCGAGAGATAGACATCGCCTTCGGTCCACTCGAAAATGCGTGCGGGCACGTCTGAGGAGATTTGCCGTTCCTCCGTCGCAAGGCACGCGACGAGTTTGGTCAGCGCTTCGAGCGTCGCATCGCCCACATAGACGGTTTCCGTCACACGGAAAGGTGAGATCGCCGGGTCTTTGATCAGTTCATCCGGCACAAAACGCCCCGCCAGCACAAAGACCACGTTTTGCAGCACGGGCCGCATCCAACGGTTCGTGAACATCTCGCGCAGCGTGGCGAAAAAGGCGGTCGAGAAGGCTTCGGGCGTAGATTCGATCTGATCAACCAGAATCACCAATACTTTGCCCTTCAGCGGGCCTTCCATCGCGTCGTTGATTTCTTCTTGCAGCGCGAGAGCGTGCGGCGCGGGATCAGGCGGCGTAGCGAGCAGCCCGCCGGACTGCTGCGCGATCTGGCGGTGGACCTGCCCGTTCCACTGGGCTTCGGCTAACCCGGCCATCGGCCCCAGCGAGATATAAACCGGCACATGCAGCGGCGAGTTTTTCAGGCGTGCCCATTGGCGCAGCAGCATACTCGATTTGCCGCTGAGCCGGGGACCGATCAGGGCGACATAATCTCGCCTGTTGATCAGCTTGCTGATCGTCTCATCTGCTTCACGCACGACGTATAGATGCTCAGCGTCGGGCGGCAGCGGTCCCTGGGTATGAAATTGGCGGGCTTGCGACGCATCTTGATCTGGCATAGCGTTTCCGGTTTCGTGTTGATTTTACAGATACACGCCCCAGTATACACCGGGGCGCGCGTCAAGACTATTTTCGTGTTGGGAAGACCACCTCACCCCCCGGCCCCCTCTCCAAACAAGTTGGAGAGGGGGAGAAGCTCTCGATGTTACGTCGTGACTTCCCTTCACCCAGGGGAAGGGGGGACGCGTGATCAGCGATTATCTTGAGGGTCAAGGCTTTCTTCACACAATTTCTTTGACGCACTTTTTCCGTTTCCCGCGTACCTGTTCCCCCTCTCCGCGCGTGGAAAGGGGGCGCGTGATCTGCGATCACGTTGGGGGTGAGGTTGGTTTTTCTACTGCGCCGCCTTTTTCGCCTCCGCTTCATAATGCCGCCGCACGATCTCGATCTGCCGCGCTTTGTCGGTCATGAAGTCGAGAATCGCGGGGAATGCCATCGGGATTAGCTCCAACTTATCCTGCTCGCGCGGACGCACAAAGCAGTACAATTCGAGCGCTTTCGCGGTGCGTTCCAGGCGCTCCGGCGGCACGCGCTGGATGCCGACGTTGGCTAACATCTGCTCGATCTCTGCCAGCGTGAGGAAGCGCTGTCCCTCCGGCCAGATCAGCGTGATCATGCGCGCGAGCGGGTCCATCTGGCCCCAGATCGTCTGTACAATCTGCTCTTGTAACTGGCGGCGCGACGTGGCGCGGTCCAGGTGTTCGATATTGAGCAGGCTCGCGTTTTGCGCTTCCTGATCTAGTTCTTCGACCATCGCCTGACAGATCATCTGCACGATGTTCGGATGCCCCGCCGAAATCTGGTACACGCGGTTGATCACCTGCTCGGATTGCTCGATCCAGATGTTGAGCATCTCGAACGGCTCGGCCACCAGGCGGTGCACGGTGCGCGGCGGCAGTGGTTCCAGCCGCACGGACTGCGCGAAGTTGAACAGCGCGGAATACGGGTCCGAGGCCGAGCGCATCAGCCACTTTTCACCGCTGAACACGTACTGGCAGCGTTTTTCGTTGGAGAGTGAACGGAAGGTGCGGAACAGTGTTTCCTGGTTTTCTGAGCGACGGTCAAACAGCATCAAACTGTCTACCTCGTCAAACAGGATCACGATGTTCTTGTCGGGATGCCGCGCGCGTAATTCCTCCACCACCAATTCAAACTGCACCGGCGAGGCGTCTTCGGGAATGTCCACGTTCCAGCGGCGGCGGATCAGCCAGAAAAATGAGGTGTAGTTTGTCGCGCCGTGACAGTCAAGGTAGTACGGCACGTATTCGCCCTCTGTCGGCTCCAATATGCGCTGAATGCGCTGCAAGGTGGACGTTTTACCGATGCGCCGTCCGCCGATCAAAGCGACGCTGTGCGTGCGCAGCTTGGAGCGCACCTCGTTGATCTCGCGCTCGCGCCCAAAGAACATATGCTCCGGGACCGGCCCGCGTGTGTAGAACGGTGAAACGGTGGTCAGATTCACCTGATCCAACACGTAATCGCTCAGGGCGCGGGTGGGCAGCCGTGCGCCGAGCAGGTGCTTCACGTCTGCCTCGCGCAGTTCGACCATCGTGAAATCGACATGGCGCAGCGGTTCCAGCACCGTGTTGAGATCGGGGCGGTGCGTGATATTGACCACAAACGCGAACTGTTCTTCCAGCGGCAGCGGCATGATCGCCGACATAATCTCCGGCCCGATCTCGTCCCCGCTGCGATTGGTGTAGAGGAACAACACCGCGCAGTGTGGGGGCGGCAGCTTTAGCCGGAACGGGCGCAGTTTGAACACCACCAGCCGCATGTCCGACGGGGTTGCATCGGGATACTGCATCATTTCCTCGACGTCCAGCGCCACCGCGAAGGCATGGATCAACGCTTCTAGCGGTTCACCGATACTGCCGGGACGGTCGCGCAGCACATCCACCAGCCGTTCCCAGATCATCGAGATTTCGCGGCGCGCGCTGGTATGCACGAGGTCGGCCATGGTCGCGTCCCAACGGCGGTCAATGTGCAGTGGCACCCCCTCGGCTCCGGCGCGGTCATAGGCGCGGCGATACGGTTCGCGCAGCGCGGGGATCGCCTCGGCCATCATGCCGTGGAGCACGCGCATGACGGTGATTTCGTCGGGATCGGGTGAGGGCACGGTGATGCGCACGACGCCATGTTGTGGTGCGCCTAACGCGCTGAACGAGCGCGCGATCTCGCGCACGATCTCGTAGCGCACGGGCGGTTGATGTGCTTCGTCTACAGTGGGCACCAGCGCGGGGGTGGATGCACCAGGCAGGTCACTCAGTATGTGCTGGAATTCTGTGGCTTGCCCATAGGTGCTGATAAATTCGTGCAAGTCCATGAAGCCGAACATGCCTACCAGTACGCGCCGTGCCGCGTTGAGAATGTCCGTTGCAAAGCGCACCAACTGGCGTTCGGCGGTCTTTTCGCCGCCTCCGGCCCACACTTCAAAGACCTGCTGCAACAGTTCTTGTGGGGCGATCTGGCCCATGCTGGCAATGCTCTGAATGCCCTGAACGTACCAGTCTTCGGTGAGCATCACAGCGGCGGGGAACTGCGGCGGTTGTTGTGCGGCTTCCTCCATCGCGAGGCGGCAGTCAGCCTCGAACTCGTGGAGCGACTGCGTGGTATTGTCGATGACGGGCAGAATCTCGCGCACCTGCACCGCCAAATCTTCGGTCAGATCGCGTAAATCCATCCACAGCGCCAGACGGGCCTGCGTCGCGACCCATTCTGCGGCGGTGGACAATGCGTGTGCGCCTTGTTGGGCTACG